>NZ_JBFBGK010000009.1:0-119138 GCF_040684615.1 Streptomyces sp. NPDC089919 | reverse complement strand
GTTCGACCCGGCGCCCCGCCTGATCTGCGCCCGCCTGGAACGCGGCCGGTACGTCGAGACCACCACCGCCCTGCCCGGCACCCTGACCCGCGTACATGAGCCCTTCCCCTTCGAAACCGACCCGGCCGACCTGACCCACACCCGGCTGGGCTAGCGTCACGGGCTGCCGCACGGGCTGCCGCACGGGCTGCTGTCCGTGAAAGGCCGGGCGTCGGCGCGTCAGTTCGTCGGCCCGGTGGCGCGGATGGTGAAGAGGAGCGCGGACCGGACGCCGAGGGCGGCCGTGAGGTCGGCGAGGGTTTCGGCTGTCCAGCCGATGGCGTCGAGTGACCACTCGGCGAGCTCGCCCAGCAGTGTCGCGCCGTCCGGGGCCGGGCCGTTCCACCACGTGGGGTGGAACGGCGGCGTCAGGTCGGGGTCCTGGTCGGCGCGGTGGTGTGAGGTGTGGGTGTAGACCGGCTGGTCAAGGCCGTGGAGCCGCTGGGCCAGCCGGTCGGCGAGGTCGGAGAGGAACGTCTCGCGGCCGGCGTTGAGGTGGATGCGGACCGGCGTCCTCGGGCGGGGGCCGTAGCCGGCGAACCAGTCGGCGGTCAGCATCGACGGGACCGGCGCGTACGCCGGGCGTACGGCCTTCCGGAGGCCCTGGACCGGCAGGAGGAGCTGTACGGCGGTCAGCCGCAGGGTGCCCAGCCGCCGGGTGGCGTCCTCGGCGCACCGGAGGAAGGGCTGCACGGGGAGCGGCCGGTCGTCGGCGACGGCGCTGGCGTCGACCTGGAACCAGGTGGCCGGGGCGCCGACTTGCGCAGTGCCGACCTGGGCCGATCCGGCGTCGTTCATGGCCCACAGGCCGGCCGCGTGCCGGACTTTGCCCTCGGAACCGCCGCCGGCCGAGCGGTCGTCGTGCCAGCCCATGGCGACGGACCGCTCGAGGAAGAGCGAGTAGGCGTCGTGGACGGGCTCGGTACCGGTTGGAGGGTGTGGGGTGAACTCGCCGTGCAGGGCGGCGAACATGGTGCCCGCCGTCTGCAGGACCCCCGGTGCCGACCCGGGTCGGATGCGCTCGGACATGCCTGGTCCTCTCTGTCGCCCACGCCCATGCCACCGCCGTGCTGCTGCCGGACGCGTCCAGTCTGCTGCCGGGCGCCGGCAGGCCCGGTCCAGCGCCGGTGGCGGCCGGGTAGCGTTCACCTTCAGGTCATTGCAACGCTGGTGCGGTGATCGTTGCGTTAGATTTACGTCGCTTGCAACGATTTCATGGCTCTGAGCTGCATAAATGAGATCCAAGCGCAACGAGTGCATTGTTGGGATCCTTGAACGCAACGTAGTGTTTCGCTCGTCAGAAAGCAGCGGGCGACAAGGAGTCGGCCGCCACTCTTGAGGAGAGAACCATGCAGAAGTTCGCCACCACCGCCCCGATCGCCGCTCTGCTCGACGTCCCCGCCGGCCGGATCCGGTTCATCGCCGCCGACCGGGCCGACGCCACCGTCGAGGTGCTGCCCGCGGACGCCCGCAAGGGGCGGGACCAGAAGGCGGCCGAGCAGGTCGAGGTGTCCTTCACCGACGGGGTGCTGCGGATCGCGGCCGCCCCGGCCGGGAACCGGCTGCTCGGGAACTCCGGCGCGGTCGAGGTCACCGTCCAACTGCCGGCCGGCTCCCGGGTCGAGGCCAAGGCCGCCGACGCCGAACTCCGCGGTGTCGGGCGCCTGGGCGACGTCACCTTCGAGGCGGCCCGCGGCACGGTCAAGCTCGACGAGACCGCCGCCGCCCGCCTCACCCTCCAGGCCGGCGAGGTCTCGGTCGGCCTGCTCGGCGGCCCCGCCGAGATCGGCACCCAGCAGGGCGACATCCGCATCGCCGAGGCCGTCCGCGGCGAGGTCGTGCTCCGCACCGAGCAGGGCCGGATCGACATCGGCGCCGCCCGCGGCGTCTCCGCCTCCCTCGACGCCGGCACCGCCTACGGCCGCATCACCAACGCCCTGACGAACACCGACGGCGCCGCCGCCGGCCTGGCCATCCGCGCCACCACCTCCTACGGCGACATCACCGCCCGCACCGTCTGAACCGCCCCCCCGTGTGGCACCGCGGCCGGCAACGCGTGGCACCACGTGGCGCCAAGTGGTGCCAGATGGTGCCCGGTGGCGCCACCTCGCCCATGGGGTGGCGTCCAGTCCCCTTCTCGCCCGCCGGCGGCTCGCGCCTCATCCGTCCCATAAGTGCAGGTCAGGGGCTCGTGGCCAGGCTCGACCCCGCCCGCCGAGCCGTCTGGCTCCAACTGGTGCCATTCGGCGCCACAAAGGCTTGTGCGTGGCGCCACTGTGGTGCCATGATGGCTCCATGGACCTCACCCCGTATGTCGACAACCTCCGCCGCGAACTCGCGGTGGCCGCCGAAGCCGGCGGGGAAGACGCTCGCGAGCTGGCCGACCGGCTCACCGCTCCGCTGGAGTCGGCGACCCGGCTGACCCTGCTCAACGTCCTCTCCGCCGCCATGGACGAGATCACCCGCGACCTCGCCCCCGGCTCCGTCGACGTACGACTGCGCGGTCTCGACCCCGACTTCGTGGTGACCCTGCCGCCCGCCGAGGGCGGCGGCCCCGCGCAGCCGGCCGCGCCCGCCGAACCGTTCAAGGCCCCCGCCGACGCCGACGAGGGCGGCACCGCCCGGGTCAACCTCCGGCTCCCGGCCCACCTCAAGTCCCGCGCCGAGGAGGCCGCCAACCGCGAGGGCCTGTCGGTCAACGCCTGGCTGGTCCGCGCCGTCTCGGCCGCCGTCGACGGCGGCGACCGGCCCCGCACCCCGGACCGGACCCACACCGTCGGACAGAGCATCACCGGCTGGGTCCGCTGACCGCAGCACCCGCCGGGTCCGGTACCCCGTACGACCGCACCGACCCCGCACCCCGTACGACCGCACCGCCCCGCCGCACCAGCCGCCCGAGTCGCCACCCACACCACGTCCCACCAGCAGGGACGCCGCGAAGACCCCAGAGGACGGGACCGCCATGCCTTCTTTCGACACCCCCGAACCGATCTCGGCCGTGGCCCACGTCGAGGCCGGCTCCATCCGCTTCACCGCCGCCGACCGCGCCGACACCGTGGTCGAGGTACGGCCCCGCGACCCCAAGAAGGACCAGGACCTCCGGGCCGTCGACCGCACCGAGGTGACCTTCGCCGGCGGCGTCCTGACGGTCCGGACGCCCAAGCAGCGCAACTCGCTGCGCCGCCCCGGCACCGTGGACGTCACGGTCGGGCTCCCCGCCGGTTCGAGCGTGGACACCACCGGCTCCTGGACCCAGGTGCTCGGGGAGGGCCGGCTCGGCGAGGTCCGGGTGAAGACCTCCTCCGGCGACGTCCGGCTGGAGGCCACCGGCCCGCTGCGGCTGACCGCCTCGCACGGCTCGATCGCGGTGGACCGGGTCGCGGGCGCCGCGGAGGTCACCACCAGCTCCGGCAGCCTGCGGCTCGGCCTGCTCGAGGGTCCCGCCGTCCTGAAGAACTCCCACGGCACCACCACCGTCGGGGCCGCCACCGGCGACCTGCGGGTCAGCGGCGCCAACGGCGACATCGAGATCCGCCGCGCCGAGGCGTCGGTGACCGCCACCACCGCCCACGGCGCGCTGCGGGTGGGCGACGTGGCGCGCGGGCAGGTCCAGTTGGAGACCTCGTACGGCTCCATCGAGATCGGCGTCCGCCGGGGCACCGCCGCCTGGCTCGACGTCCGCTCCGACTCCGGACAGGTCCGCAACACCCTCGCCGCGGCCGAGACGCCCGGGGAGACCGAGGACACCGTCAAGGTCCACGCCCGCACCCGCTACGGCAACATCGACGTCCTGCGCGCCCGCGACTGACCGCCCGCTCCGGGGGCCCACCACCCCCGGAGCCGGTACGCCCGGCCCCTCGTCATCCGGTACCACCCCGCCCGCCCAGATCCCACCCTTCCCACGGGGGACACCCATGCCTTCATCTGTCATGCCCACGCCCAGGCAGGAGGACGGCCGCCCGGTCGCCGTCTCGGCCACCGGCCTGCGCAAGTCCTACGGCGACAAGACCGTCCTGGACGGCGTCGACCTGCACATCCCGGCCGGCACGGTCTTCGCGCTCCTCGGCCCGAACGGCGCCGGCAAGACCACCGCCGTGAAGATCCTCTCCACCCTCGCCGCCGCCGACGGCGGCCGGGCCGAGGTCGCCGGCCACGACCTGGCCCGGGCCCCGCAGCAGGTCCGTGCCGCCATCGGCGTGACGGGCCAGTTCTCCGCGGTCGACGGCCTGATCACCGGCGAGGAGAACATGCTCCTGATGGCCGACCTGCACCACCTCCCCAAGGCCGAGGGCCGCCGGGTGGCGGCCGAGCTGCTGGCCCGCTTCGACCTCACCGACGCGGCGGGCAAGCCGGCCTCGACGTACTCCGGCGGCATGAAGCGCCGCCTGGACATCGCGATGACCCTGGTGGGCAGCCCCAGGATCATCTTCCTCGACGAGCCGACCACCGGCCTGGACCCGCGCTCCCGCCACGACATGTGGCAGATCGTCAGGGAGCTGGTCGCGGACGGCGTGACCGTCTTCCTCACCACCCAGTACCTCGAGGAGGCCGACCAGCTGGCCGACCGGATCGCGGTCCTGAACGACGGCCGGATCGTCGCCACCGGCACCGCCGACGAGCTGAAGCGCCTGATCCCCGGCGGCCACGTCCGGCTCCGCTTCACCGACCCGGCCGCCTACCGGTCCGCGGCCGCGGCCCTCTCCCACGCGCTCCGGGACGACGAGGCCCAGAGCCTCCAACTCCCCAGCGACGGCAGCCAGCGCGCGCTGCACGCCACCCTCGACGCCCTGCGCACCGCCGGCGTCGAGGCCGACGAACTGACCGTGCACACCCCCGACCTGGACGACGTCTTCTTCGCCCTGACCGCGAACCGGCCCACGGAGGCATCCCGATGAGCACCAGTCCCTTCGCCCTGGCGGTCCGCGACTCGTCCACCATGCTGCGCCGCAACCTGCTGCACGCCCGGCGCTACCCCTCCCTCACCCTCAACCTGCTCCTCACCCCGGTCATGCTCCTGCTGCTCTTCGTCTACGTCTTCGGCGACGTGATGAGCGCGGGCATCGGCGGCGGGGGAGCGGACCGCGCGCAGTACATCGCCTACCTGGTGCCGGGCCTTCTCCTGATGACCATCGGCAGCACGGTCATCGGCACCGCGGTCTCGGTCTCGAACGACATGACCGAGGGGATCATCGCCCGCTTCCGCACCATGGCCATCCACCGGGGCGCGGTCCTGATCGGGCACGTCGTCGGCAGCGTCCTGCAGGCCGTCATCAGCGTCGTGCTGGTCGGCGCGGTGGCGGTGGCCATCGGCTTCCGCAGCACCGACGCCTCGGCCCTGGAATGGCTGGCGGCCTTCGGCCTGCTGGTCCTCTTCGCCACCTCGCTGACCTGGATCGCGGTCGGCATGGGCCTGGTCAGCCCCAGCGCGGAGGCGGCCAGCAACAACGCCCTCCCGCTGATCTTCCTCCCGCTGATCTCCAGCACCTTCGTCCCGATCGACTCGATGCCCGGCTGGTTCCAACCGATCGCGCAGTACCAGCCCTTCACCCCCGCCATCGAAACCCTCCGCGGCCTCCTCCTCGGCACCGACATCGGCCCCAACGCCTGGCTCACCCTCGCCTGGTCCCTCGCCCTCGCCACCCTCGGCTACCGCTGGTCCAAGTCGGCCTACAACCGCTCCGCGGCCTGACCGTCCGCCCTGTGACCCGGCCGGGGAAGTCCCCCGCCGGGTTCCGGGGTCGGGTTCCGGCCGGGGGCGTTTCAAGGGGGATTCGAGCGAGTAGCTTGCTCGCATGGAAACCAAGGCTGGCGATTCCGCGTCCGATTACCGAGCCCTGTTAGCCGCGTCGATCACGGTCGTGCTGTGGGCTTCCGCTTTCGTCTCCATCCGGGCCTCCGCCGACCACTTCGACCCCGGTGCGCTCGCCCTCGGGCGGTTGCTGACCGCGTCGGTGGTGCTCGGCGCGGTGCTGCTCGTCAAGCGGGTGCCGGTGCCGCCGCGGCAGGCCTGGCCCGGGATCCTGGCCTCGGGCCTGCTCTGGTTCGGGCTCTACATGGTGGTGCTCAACTGGGGCGAGCAGCTGGTCGACGCCGGTACCGCCGCCATGGTCGTGAACATCGGCCCGATCGTCATCGCCCTGCTCAGCGGCTGGTTCCTCAAGGAGGGCTTCCCGCCCATGCTGCTCGCCGGCATGGGGGTGTCCTTCCTGGGCGCCGTGGTGGTCGGCCTGTCCACCTCCTCCGGCGGGTCGGCCTCGCTCGGCGGGGTGCTGCTGTGCCTGACCGCCGCCCTCGCGTACGGCGCCGGGGTGGTCCTGCAGAAGCCAGCGCTGTCGTACGCGAGCCCGATCCAGGTCACCGCGTACAGCTGCTTCGTCGGCGCCCTGGGCACCCTGCCGTTCGCCGGCCAGCTGGTGCGCCAGCTCGGCAACGCCCCCGCGCACGCCACGCTCAACGTGCTCTACCTGGGCCTGTTCCCGACCGCCCTGGCCTTCAGCACCTGGACGTACGCCCTGTCGCGGACCACCGCCGGCAAGCTGGGCGCGACCACCTACGCCGTCCCGGCCGTGGTCGTGCTGATCGCGTGGCTGGTGCTGGACGAGGTGCCCGGCTGGCTGACCCTGGTCGGCGGCGCCATCTGCCTGGCGGGCGTCTCGGTCTCCCGCCGCCGCCCGGCCCCCCGCGGCCAGGACCGGCAGGCGCAGGAGCCCTCCCCGGCGGGCGAACCCACCGCCGAGCCCACCGCCTCCGACGCCTAGGGCGTGCCCGCCCAGACGGCGGGCCTGCGGTGGTCCCAGGGTGCGGCCCGCTCCAGTTGCGCGGCGAGCCGGAAGAGCAGGTCCTCGCGCCCGTAGCCCGCGGCGAACTGGACGCCGATCGGCATGCCGGTGGCCGGGTCGCAGGCCAGCGGCACCGACATCGCGGGCGTACCGGCGACGTTGAAGGCGGCGGTGAACGGCGAGCGGTGGAACAGGTGCTCCACCCAGCCCAGCCCGTCGGCGTCCTCCGCGCCCCGGCCGTAGGCACCCAGGGCCACCGGCACCTCGGGGAGCGTCGGCGTCACCAGCACGTCCCAGGAACCGAAGTGGGCCCCGATCGCACGGGCGACGCGGTTGCGCACGTCGAGGGCGCGCACGAACTCCACGCCGCTCACCCCGAGTCCCCACGCGTAGCTCGCCAGCATCTCGGGCTCGACGGTCGACTCGTCCACGGGCCGGCCGAGGGCCCCGGCGAGGTCGTCGATCCACTGCACCAGGTTCGCGCACCACAGGCGGGCGTTGGCGAGCACGAACTCCTCCCAGCTCACGCCGAGGTCCAGGGCTGCCACCTCGACCGGCTCCACCCGGTGGCCGAGCGAGTCGAGCAGCCGGGCGGCGGCCAGGGTGGCCCCGTGCACGGCCGGCTCCACGCCGCGCCCGCTCCAGGGGGTGGTGACCAGGCCGACGCGCAGGCGGCCGGGGTCCCTGGTGATCTCTTCGGTGTACGGGCGCCGGGGGCGTTCGGCGAAGTAGGGGTCGCCGGTCTCCGGGCCCTGGATCAGGTCGAGCAGGGCGGCACCGTCCCGCACGGTCCTGCTGAGCCCGCCGTGCACCGCGAGCCCGTTGAAGACCTCGTCGGCGTCCGGGCCCAGGGAGACCCGGCCGCGGGTGGGCTTGAGCCCGAACAGCCCGGTGGCGGAGGCGGGCACCCGTATCGACCCGGCCGCGTCGGTGGCGTGCGCGAGGGGGGTGATGCCGGCGGCGACGGCCGCGGCCGACCCGCCGCTGGAGCCGCCCGGTGAGCGGGAGGGGTCCCAGGGGTTGCGGGCGGCGCCGTACAGCAGCGGCTCGGTGGTGGTGCTGAAGGCGAACTCGGGGGTGCTCGTGCGGCCCAGCGTCACCAGACCGGCCCGGCGGAACCTGCGCATCAGGAAGGAGTCCGCCGCCGCCACGTTGCCGGCGGCGAGGCGGCTGCCCAGCTCCACGCGCTTGCCCCGCATCGACACGGCGAGGTCCTTGATGAGGAAGGGCACGCCCGCGAGCGGGGTGCTGCCCGGGACCGGGGCGTCCTCGGCGGGCCAGCTCTCCACGACGGCGTTGATCCGCGGGTTCACGGCCGCGATCGCGGCATGGGCCGCCGCGGCGAGCTCCGCCGCGGTCACCTCTCCCCGCGCCACGAGCCCGGCCAGCCCCACGGCGTCGTACCGGGTGTACTCGTGCAGCTCCACGGATGACCACCTGCGTTTCCGATCGGTCCCGTGCGATACCGATCGGTATCGCTTGAGGATGATCGGTAACGTAACATGATCCCGAAGGCACCGGCCGCCGCCGACCGAAGCGAGGCAGACCATGACGAGCAGCCCACCGAGACCGGGCCGGGACTCGAGGGTCGCCCTCCTCCCTCCCCGCGAGCGCATCCTCGACGCGGCCGAAGAGCTCTTCCTCCAGGAAGGCGTCAAGGCGGTCGGCGTCCAGGCCATCGCCGAGCGGGCGAACACGACGAAGATGGCCCTCTACCGCCACTTCGCCACCAAGGACGCGCTGATCGAGGAGTGGCTGAGGATCGTCGCGGCGCAGTACGCGAACGCCTTCGACCGGGTGGAGGCCGAGCACGCGGGCGACGGCCGGGCCCAGGTGCTCGGTGTGACGCGCTTCGTGGCCGAGGGGCTGCCGGACATCGTCCGCAGGGGCTGCCCCTTCGTGAACTCCGTCGCGGGCCTGACCGACCCGGGCCATCCGGCCCGCCGGTTGATCCAGGAGCACAAGGCCGAACAGCGCCGTCGCCTGACGGCCATGTGCGCGCGGGCGGGAGCGCAGGTGCCGGACGAGGTCTCCGCGGAGATCACCTTCCTCCTGGAAGGGGCCCAGGTCAGCGCGCAGAACGGCAGCGTGGACCGCGCGGGCGACCGGCTCGTGGCGGCGGTGACGGCGGTCCTGGAGCGGGGGACGGCCGTGCGGGAGGAGGGCCGGTGAGTCCCGGAGGGCGCCCTCGAGGGCGGCTCGGCACCCGCCGGACCGTGCCTTTCGGATCAGGGCGGATCAGGGCGGATCGGAAAGGCGCGGTCTAGATGACGAAGGTGGCTTCGTTGCGCCCCAGCAGGTACCCGAGCTGGAGCCGGTTCCCGGCGCCCAGTTCCTGCTTGATCGCCGCGATGTGCGCCTGCAGCGAGCGTTCGCTGATGCCGATCCGGCGGGCGATCGCCTTGTCCGAATACCCCTCCACCAGTAAGCGGCTGATCGACTCCCGGATCGCCGGCACCACCTCGTCCGCCGCCTTCGCAGCGTGCAGCGGTACGAAGGGGAACTCCTTCGCCCGGTCCCACGCCTTGTCGAAGGTGTCCCGCAGGAACCGCACGATGGTCGGCTCGGTGATCTCAATGGCCGTCGTGCGGTCCTCGTTCGCAGAAATGAACGCGATGTCGTCGACGATGATGAGCCGGTCGAAAAATTCTTCCAGAGTGCGGACCTGGGCCCCGTATTCCGTCACCCGGCGGACGTATTCCTTGGTCGCCTCGTCGAATCGCGTGGTGTGCTGATAAAGCGTCCGCATCGAAATTCCGGCGGCGATCTGCCGCCGTACGCGTTCCAGCGCGTCCTTCAGCACCGCGCTGGGCCGGGCCCCGTCGGGCTGGGCGGTGAGGATCTCCCGCCGGACCGCTGACAGCGCCTGGTCGATCGCCTCGCCGATGCTCTGCATGCCGTGCAGGTACCGCACGCCCGGCCCGGCTACCTCCGTCCCAAAGGCACCGCCGCCACCAGCGTCGTCGCCGCCCGCGCCGGGGCCCGGGAGAGGCCCCGCGATGGGCGGGTCCCACACCCCGGAGGCGGCCTGCTCGGACGCCTCCCGGGCCAGCCTGTCCAGGTGCGTTGCGAGTTCCCGCAAGAAGGCCTGCGGCGCCCCGCCGGCCGCCAGCGGTGGTGTGTACACCGCGGCGTTCTGCCCGGAATCACCCTGTTCGAGCACGCCAGCCCCACCCCTGTCTGTCCGGTTTGGCGCTCTATGGGGCCTTGAGACCCCGTGGATAACCGCACTGCGGAAACCGGAGCCATCGTAGGCCTGTCTCGGCCCCGCCCACACAGGCAGATTTGGTCTCACCGAAGGAACGAAAGCCGGGGAGCAGCCCGGCGGACCTCCTACGGATAAGGAGCGGAATCTGTGATTCCGATTCTTGTGTGATCAAAAGCCGAACCACGCCGAGGGGATTGATGAAAATGGGGGACCAGCCGATGGCCGTCACCGCGAACCGCGCCCTTTCCGCAATCCGCACCGCTGCCGTCCTCGCCGCCGCCGGAGTGGCCTTCGGGCTCGCCTCGGCGCAGGGCGCCCTCGGCGGCGACGCCGCCACCCACCTGCGCCTGGACGTCGGCTGGAACGGCCCGAAGCCGGTCGTGCACGCCGCCGCCGGCACCGTCCGCGACGTCACCGGGGACATCGGCTGGAACGCCGCCCAGGGCGAGGGCGACGACGTCGGCTGGAACGGCACCACCCCCGACCCGGGCACCACCACCCCGCCCGCCGGCTCCACCGACGACGTCGGCTGGAACAGCACCACCCCCGGCACCGGCACCCCGACCCCCGGCACCGGCGACGACGTCGGCTGGAACTGACCCCTCAGCAGCCCGCCCCGCCGGCCCGCACCGCACCCCACCACCCACGTCCGTCCCTGACTCCCCTCCCGGCCCCGACCGGGCCGGCAGAAGAATGGCCGAACAGCATGCCTCCCCTGGCTCCCTCCCCGTGGTTCCTGACCGCCGACGACCCGACCGGCACCGCCGCCGCAGCCGCCGCGACCACCGCGAGCGCCCAGGCCCCCGCGGCAGCCGGCCCCGACGCCCTCCTCTTCTGCTTCCCGCACGCCGGCGGCAACCCGCGCACCTTCCTCGGCTGGCAGGACGCCCTCGGCCGTGACGGCCGGGTGCTCGCCCTGTGCCCCCCGGGCCGGGGCCACCGCTTCCGGGAGCCGGCCCCCGCCTCCGTCGCCGAACTGGCCGACGGCGCCGCGGCGGCCGTCACCGCCGTCACCGCCGGGACCGACCTGCCCTTCCTGCTCTTCGGCCACAGCTTCGGCGCCGCCCTCGCCTTCGAGGTGGCCCGCCGCATCGACGGCCGGCCCGGCTTCGCCGGCCTGGTCGCCTCCGGCTGCTCCGCCCCCTCGCTGCTGCCCACCCCGCGCGTGGTGGAGACCGCCCGCCTGACCGGCCGCGCCTTCACCGAGGCCGTCGCCTTCTTCGGCGGCCTGCCCCCCGAACTCGCCGAGGACGAGGTCATGCAGGAGCTCCTGCTGCCCCACCTCAAGGCCGACTTCCGACTGGTCGCCGAGTACGCCTACCGGCCCGCCGCCCCGCTCACCGTCCCGGTCACCCTCGTCAACGGCACCGGGGACCCGCACGTCAGCCCCGGCGCCGTCGCCCCCTGGGCCCGCGAGTGCACCGCCGAGCCCGCCCGCCACTGGACCGACGGCGGCCACTTCTACTTCGAGGACCGGCCCGCCGCCGTCGCCGAGGTGCTGCGCCCGCTGCTGCGCGCGGCAACGGCGTCCGCCCGTACCGCGGATGAGTACGTTGAGCTGATCTGACGACCCGTCCGCAGGCAGCGACCAGGCACCGCGAGGAACCGACCATGACCGTGAACCCCCGTCCCACCGAAGCCCGCTACCGCCGGGCGCTCGCCTTCCGGGCCCTGCACGAGGGCCCCCGGCCCTTCGTCGTCCCCAACCCGTGGGACGCCGGCTCGGCCCGGCTGCTGGCCGGCCTCGGCTTCCCCGCCCTCGCCACCACCGGCGCCGGGCTCGCCCACAGCCTGGGCCGCCCCGACGGCACCCTGACCCGCGCCGACATCCTCGACAACGCGGCCGCGATCGTGGCCGCCACCGCACTGCCCGTCACCGCCGACCTGGAGAGCGGCTTCGGCGAGAAGCCCGAGGACGTCGCCGAGACCATCGAGCTGGCCGCGGCCGCCGGCCTGGCCGGCGGCTCGATCGAGGACTCCACCGGCCGCGCCGGCGACCCCGTGCGCCCGCTCGCGGAGGCCGTCGAACGCGTCGCCGCCGCCGTCGAGGCCGCCCGCGGCCTCGACTTCCCCTTCACCGTCACCGCCCGCGCCGAGAACTTCTTCGTCGGCCGCCCCGACCTCGACGACACCATCCGCCGCCTGCAGGCGTACGAGGAGGCCGGCGCGGACGTGCTCTACGCCCCGGCCCTGCCCGACGCCGAGGCGATCGGCGCCGTCTGCGCGGCCGTCTCCCGCCCCGTCAACGTCCTGATGGGCGGGGCCCTCCAACTGTCCGTCGCCGAACTCGGCGCCCTGGGCGTACGCCGCGTCAGCACCGGCTCGGCGCTCTCCCGCGCCGCGCTCGGCGGCTTCCTGCGGGCCGCCCGGGAGATCGCCGAGCAGGGCACCTTCGGCTTCGGCGCCGACACCCTGCCCTACGCCGAGGCCAACGCCCTGCTCGCCGCCCCCGCAGCACCCCACCACCCCGCCGCCGACCCAGAGAGCGATCCGGCACCGTGAGCCTGACCCAGGACCTCCCCGGCGCGGACCCCGGCCACCGGCCGGGCCAGGCGCCCACCCGCCCCGCCGTCCACCTGTCCGCCCCCGCCTACGTCCTCGGCGAGCAGGCGGCCGACCACACCACCATCCCCCAGCTGGCCGAGCGCGCCCGCCAGTTCGGGATGCCGCCCAAGGCCGACCTGTGGGGCTGGGGCACCATCCGCCGCACCGCCCGGGGCCTGGCCGACCTGGCCGTCGAGAGTTCCCGCGCCACCCTGGCCGGGGCCGGCGCCGACCCGGCCTCCGTCGACTGCCTGATCCTGTGCTCCACCCGCTTCCCCGGCGGCCCGCGCACCCACGGCAGGTTCGTGGCGTCCGTGCTGTCCGGCATCGGCCTCGGGCCCGGCACCGCCTTCACCGGCATCACCCTCAACCGCTGCACCAACCTGCTGGTCGGCATCCGCACCGCCCAGGCGCTGGTCGCCGCCGGCCAGCACCGCCGGGTCCTGGTGGCCACCACCGACAAGGTCTCCGACGAGGCCGTCCGGATGGAGAACTTCGCCCTCTTCAGCGACGGCGCCGCCTCCTGCCTGGTCGCCGCCGAACCCCTCGGCGCGGACGCGTACGAGATCGTCGGCGGCGCCAGCGCCCAGGACCCCGGCGCGCTCGACTGGTCCAACGAGATCAGCGCCGACCTCGCCCGGGCCGTCAACGAACGGATCCTCGCCGACGCCGGGATGAAGCCCGGCGACATCCAGGGCGTGCTGCACCCCAACCTCTTCAAGCCCCTGGTCGCCCTCAAGGAGCGGCAGGCCGGCTTCACCAAGGACCAGCTCTTCCTCGACAACATCACCCGTTTCGGGCACTGCTTCGCCGCCGACCCGCTCATCAACCTGGCCGACCGGGCCGCGGCCGGCGGCGTCCGCCCCGAAGGCCACTACCTGCTGGCGTCCAGCGTCCCCGGGGTCCGGGTCGGCGTCCTGCTGCGCAAGCCCGCCACCGTACCCGCGGAGTGCTCCTGATGACCGCCCAGACCGTACAGAGCGCCGGACCCCTGGCCGGGGCGCCCCTGGTGCCCGGCGCGCCGGCCCTCCAGCCGGCCGGCGGCTCCGCCGCCTACCCGCTGCCGGACCTGACCACCGCCCTGCCCCGGGCGCCCTTCGAGGCCTCCCCGGCCGGGGCCGCCGCCGCCGCCGAACTGGCCGCCGCCGAGCCCGCCGAGCTCTTCGCCCGGCTGCTGGCCGACCAGGAGGACGAGCGCGCCCTGCTGGCCGCCCGGCACGTCCTGGCCGGCTTCCTCGACGCCGCGGCCGAAGACGCCTCCGCCGACGACCCGGAAGTCCGCCGGGACCTGCACGAACTCCCCGACGGAGCCGACGCCGACACCGTGGCCCGGTACGTCCTCGCCGCCCGCGCCCCGCTCGCCGTCGACCTCGCCGCCCTGCGCGCCCACGCCGACCCCGAGGCCCGCGCCGCCGTCCTGCGCCAGCGCGCCGTCCTCGCGCTGGCCGGCGGCTGCTGGCTGGACACCGTCTCCCAGGCCGCCACCCAGCCCGCCGAGATCGTCGGCCGGCTCTTCGGCCACCACTGGCTCCTCATGGGCGAGGGCAGCAGCGAGGCCGGCCAGAGCGCCCGCCGGAGCCGGGCCCTGGCCGAACTGGGCGTGCACCTGCCCGCGATCGAGGCCGAGGGCTTCCTGCGGGCCGCCGCCGCCCGCCCCCTGACCGCCCTGCACGGCGCCTTCCGGCTCGCCCTGTCCCGGCTGCCCGCCGCCTTCCTGCCGGAGGTGGTCGGCTTCCACTACGCGAGCCACGCCCTGGGCCTGGACGACCTGCTGCTGGGCACCGCGCCGATGCTCGCCGAAGCGGACGTACGGCCCCTGCTCGCCGAGTACCTGGCCCTGACCGAGGTGTCGCCCACCGGCGCCGCGGACCGCCGCCGCGCGCTGGCCGCGGTCCGCCTGGCCGTCCGGCTCGAGCGGGAGCACACCGCCGCCCTCACCGAACTCGCCGCCTGGCAGGCCGGGCTGTCCCTGGACGCCAAGGTCGCGCAGATCGTCGCCCGGCACGCCCCGCACGCCGGCCGCCAGCACCGCGCCGTCCGCGTCGGCAGCCGCAAGCTGACCGACTGGCTGGACGACGAACACCTCGACGCCGCCGCCTTCGTCGCGGAGTTCCGCACCGCCCGCCAGCTGCGCCCCGGCCGCGACGGCGGACCTTGCCGCTTCCTGCAGTCCATCAAGTTCGGCGGGCCGATGTTCGGCATCTTCGACGCCCGCGAGGCCGCCGTCTTCGCCGACTGGGCCCGCTCCATCGCCGCGGGCGAGAGCGCCGGTCCGGTCGGGGAGCTGGTCCCGCGGGCCGGCGACGGACCGGCCGCCGCCTGGCGGGCCCGGATCACCGCCGCCGCCCCCGCCGACATCGTGGTGCGCGAGGGCGGCCCGGCCGCCGACGACCGCACCTTCTTCCACCGGATCGTCAACGTCGAGCAGTACCCGAGCGTGCTGCCCGCCGCCCGGGCCCGCGCCGAGGCCGCACTGGCCGAGGCGGAACTGCTCTTCGAGCACGGCGCCGGCGGCCGGCTCACCGACGCCTCGTACTTCGACTACACGCCCGAGGCCCTGATGGAGCGGGTGGAGCGGATCTACTGGGACAAGCTCGTCGACCCGTACAAGCCGCTCACCGAGATCCCCGACCGCGACGAGGTCATCTTCGAGCAGTCGACCTTCGCCCTGGGCAGCCTCATCGACGGCACCTGGGCGCACCGGATCGGCAACCTCGGCCGCCGCTCCCGCACCGGCGACGACATGCTCTTCTCCATCTACGCCGACGAGATGGGCCGCGGCGACGGCGCCAAGAACCACATCACGATCATCCACCGGGTCCTGGCCAGCATGGACATGGACCTGCCGCACATCCGCCAGCAGGCCTTCCTGGACCAGGGCGACCTGCCCGACCACCTCTACGGCTTCTCGATCCACCAGGTGTGCCTGTCGCTCTTCCCCGACACCCTCTACGCCGAGATCCTGGGCTACAACCTCGGCATCGAGATGTTCGGCCTGGGCGAGATGCGGCTGCACGAGATCCAGAAGCTGCGCAGCCACGGCCTGGACATCTCCTACGAGGAAGCGCACCTGTCCATCGACAACTTCTCGGCGGGCCACGCCCGCCAGTCGGCCGAGATCATCGTCGCCCACCTCGACGACGTCCGGCGCGCCGCGGGCCCGGAGGCGGTGCAGCGCGAGTGGCGCCGGATCTGGCGCGGCTACGCCTCCTTCGCCTCCTTCGTCGAGTACGCGCTGGTCAAGCAGGCCAAGACGGCCGCCGAGGCCACCGCCGACGCCGACCTGGTCATCTGAGGGGGCGGCGGACATGGACACCCCGACGGGGTACGACACCGAGCTGCTGGGCCTGCCCCTCTACGACGACGCCCACCGCGCACTGGCCGCCGAGGCCGACGCCTGGTGCCAGGCGCACCACGTCCTGTGGGACGAGGTGCGCACCCTGGACCCGCACACCGCGGGCCGCCGCCTCACCCGGGCGCTGGGCGCGGCCGGCTGGTTCACGGGCCTGGACCCGGCGCCCGGCGCCCGGCCCACCGGACTGCGGGAGATCTGCCTGCGCCGCGAGATCCTCGCCCACGCCGAGGACCTGGCCGACTTCGCGTACGCCATCCAGGCCCTGGCCGCCACCCCGCTGCTGCGGCACGGCACCGAGCAGCAGCGCGCCGCGTGGCTGCCGGGGCTGGCCGACGGCACCCGGATCGGGGCCTTCGCGGTCTCCGAGCAGGAGGCGGGCTCGGACCTGGCGGCGGTGGCCCTGGCCGCCGAGAGGCAGGACGACGGCTCGTACGTGCTGGACGGCCGCAAGGCCTGGATCGCCAACGCCACCATCGCCGACGTGTTCGTGGTCATCGCCCGCACCGGCCCCGGGCCCGGCGCGCTCGGCCTGTCCGCCCTGCTGGTCCCGGCGGACACGCCCGGGCTGCGGGTGGAGCCGGTGGCCGCGATCGCCCCGCGCTCCTTCGGGCACCTGCACTTCGAGGACTGCCGACTGCCGGCCGAGGCGCTGCTGGGCCGCCGGGGCCGGGGCTTCGTGGTCGCGGTGGACCTGCTGGAGCGCTTCCGCACCACGGTCGGCGCCGCCGCCCTCGGCTTCGCCCGCCGGGCCTTCGACACCGCCCTGGCCCACACCCGCGCCCGCGCGGCGTACGGTGCCACCCTCTTCGACCTCCAGCTCGTCAAGGGCCGGCTGGCCGACATGGAGATCGAGCTGGCCGCGGCCGGACTGCTGGTCGCCCGGGCCGCCTGGGAGACCGACCGGGGCAGCCGGTCCTTCGCCCGGCACTCCAACATGGCCAAGGTCCACGCCACCGAGGCCGCCCAGCAGGTCGTCGACTCGGCCGTCCAGCTCATGGGCGCCGCCGGCATCGTCCAGGACTCGATCACCGAACGCCTCTACCGCCAGATCCGCTCCCTCCGCCTCTACGAAGGCCCCACCGAAGTCCTCAAAACCGCCATAGCCAACTCCCGCTAACCCGCCCCCCGGGGTGTGGGCAATCGTTCCGCAGGGCGGAACGGGTGGGCACACCCACCCACCGGGCCGCACCCGGCCCGCTCCCCGCACCACCCACCGGCGGCATCCGTACCACCGCAAAACCGCACCGCACCGCACCCGCAAGGAGACCCCGTGACGACCCCGATCGCCGCCGTCCGCGCCCAGGACCCGTACCCGTACTACGCGAGCCTGGTCGCAGACCGCCCCTTCGCGTACGACGCAACGCTGAACGCCTGGGTCGCAGCCGACGCAACCGCGGTCCAAGCGGTACTGGCAGCCCCCCAGCTAAGGGTCCGCCCCACATCAGAACCCGTCCCCACGGGAATCAAGGGCACGGCAGCCGGCGACGTCTTCGCCGACCTCGTCCGCATGACCGACGGCCCCGACCACCACCGCCTCAAGTCCCTCGTGGCCCGGACCCTGGCCGCCGCCGACCTGACCGAGGCCGCCGCAACGGCCACCACCCACACCCAGAAGGCCCTCGCCGAGGCAGGCGGCCCGATCCCCTACGACGACCTCATGTTCGCCGTCCCCGCCCGGACCGTCGCCGGCCTCCTCGGCCTCACGGACGGCGCCGACGAGACCGCCGCCCGCCTGATCGCCGACTTCGTCCAGTGCATCCCGGCCGGCGCCACCGAAGCCCAGTACGGGGCCGCCGCCCGGGCCGCGGAAACCCTCCGGGACCTCCTCGCACCCGGCCTCGAGGCCGGCGCCCACGGCCTGCTGGCCGACCTGCTGGCCGCCGCCCGGCAGGACGACCGGCAGGACGACCGGCCCGACACCGCCCCCCTGCTCGCCAACGCCCTCGGCTTCCTCTCCCAGACCTACGACGCCACCGCCGGCCTGATCGGCAACACCCTGCTGGCCCTGGCCCGCGGGGCCGAACTGCCCGGCACCCCCGCCGCCGTGGACGCGCTGGTCCGCGAGGTGGTCCGGTACGACGCCCCGATCCAGAACACCCGGCGGTTCGCCGCCGAGCCCTTCGGCCACGCCGGCGCCACGGTCGCCCCCGGCGAGCAGGTGCTCGTGCTGCTCGCCGCGGCCAACCGCGACCCGGCCGTCAACCCCGATCCGCACGCCCTGCTCCCCGGCCGGGTGAATCCCGCGGTCTTCACCTTCGGCGCCGCCGCCCACCGCTGCCCGGGCGAGGAGCTGGCGGCGGCGGTCGCCGGCGCCGTGGTCGGGGCCCTGCTCGCGGCAGGCTGGGACCCCGCCGCCCTGCCCGCCGCGCCCGCCTACCGGCCGCTGGCCAACGCCCGCATCCCCGTGCTGTGACCGCCGGGGCCGGGCCCCTCCCGGCCCGGCCCCCCGCCCGCCCCGATCCGCCGTCCGGCCAGAACCGCACAAGCGCCCCGCACCGCGCCCGCCGCCCCCGTGGCCCGGGTGCCGCCCACCCGCATGCCTGAAGACAGGACAAACCAGCAGATGTCGGACCGACCGCACCTCTGGATGCGCCACGAGAGCCGTCCCACCGAACGCCGCGCCCCGCTCGTCCCCGAGGACGCGGCCGCCCTCGTCCGCCAGGGCGTGCGCATCACCGTCGAGTACTCCCCGGGGCGGGCCTTCCCGCTCGGCGAGTACGCGGCCGCCGGCTGCGCCACCGCGCCCGCGGACAGCTGGACCGGGGCCCCCGCGGACGCGTACGTCCTGGGCCTGAAGGAACTCCCCGAGCGCCCGGCCGCCCTGACCCACCGCCACATCTACTTCGCGCACGCCTACAAGGGCCAGGCCGGCGCCCGGGAGCTGCTGGGCCGCTTCACCGCCGGCGGCGGCGCCCTGCTCGACCTCGAATACCTCACCGACGACGCCGGCCGCCGGGTCGCCGCCTTCGGCTACTGGGCGGGCTACGTCGGCGCCGCCCTCGCCGTCCTGCACCGCCGCGGCCGGCTCACCGCCCCGCTGGTGCCCACCGCCCGTCCCGCGCTCGACGCGCTGCTGGCCGAGGAGGCCGGGGACGACACCAAGGCCCTGGTCGTGGGCGCCCTCGGGCGCAGCGGCCGGGGCGCCTGCGACGCCCTGGAGCGGGCCGGGCTGACCCCCACCCGCTGGGACGTGGCCGAGACCAGGGAACTGGACCGGCCCGCGCTCCTCGCCCACGACCTGCTGGTCAACACCGTGCTGACGCAGGCCCCGGTGCCACCCTTCCTCACCCCGTCCGACCTGGACGAGCCCACCCGCCGGCTCGCCCTCGTCTCGGACGTCACCTGCGACGTCACCTCCGACTGCAACGTCCTGCCGGTCTACGACGAGACCACCGACTGGGCCGCCCCGGTCCGCACCCTGCGCGGCGGCGCCGGCCCGCTGGACCTGATCGCCATCGACAACCTGCCCTCCCTGCTGCCGGTGGAGGCCAGCCGGGCCTTCTCCGCCGAACTCGCCCCGCACCTGGCCCGGCTGACCGGCCCCGCCGCCCCCGCTGCCGACCGGGACCCCGTCTGGTCCCGCGCCCTGCACCTCTTCGAGACCCACACCGCCACCGCCCCCCTGGAGGAGGCCACCCGTGTCCGCTGAAACCCCCGCGCCCGCCTCCGGCACCGTCCACTGGATAGGCACCGGCCTGTCCACCGGCGCCTCGGGCCTGGGCCACGTCTGCGACCGCGCCGAGCGCGTCCTGCTGTGGGACCGCACCGCCGAGCGGGCCGCCGAGCGGCTGGCCGCCCTCGGCCTGACCGGCCGCGCCGAGGTCCGCGCCTACGAACCGGCCGCGCTGGCCGCCGAGAGCGCCCCCGGCGACGTCCTGGTCTCGATGCTGCCGGCCGCCGAGCACCCGGCCCTGCTGCGCATCGCGCTGGCCGCCGGCGCGCACTTCGCCTGCACCAGCTACACCTCCCCGGAGCTGGCCGAACTGGCCGGCCGGGCCGGGCGGGAGAGCCGGACCGTCGTCCTCACCGAGGCCGGGCTCGACCCGGGCATCGACCACCTCTACGCCCACGACCTGGTGGCCCGGGCCCGCGCGGCCCTCGGCGACGCCCCGGCCACCGCCGTCTTCACGTCCTACTGCGGCGGCCTGCCGGCCGTGCCCAACGCCTTCCGCTACCGCTTCAGCTGGGCGCCGTACGGCGTGCTGGCCGCGCTCGGCTCACCCGCCCGGTACGTGGACGAGGGCGCCGAGCGCACCGCCGCCCACCCCTGGGAGGCGGTGCGCCCGCTGGTCCTCGGGGGCGAGGCCTTCGAGGTCTACCCCAACCGCGACAGCCTGCCGTTCCTGGCCCAGTACGAGTTCCCCGAGCACTGGCGGGCCGAGACGTTCGTCCGCGGCACCATGCGCTCCGAGGGCTGGTCCGCCGCCTGGAAACCGGTCTTCGAGACCGTCGCCGCCGGTGACGAGCAGGCCGTGCGGGCGCTCGCCGCCGAACTGGCCGCCCGCTACCCGGCCACCGCCGAGGACCGCGACCGGGTCGTCCTCTCGGTCGCCCTGGAGCTGCGCACCGACGACGGCCGCCGCTGGTCCGGCAGCCACCTGCTCGACCTCACCGGCGGGGCGGCCGAATCCGCCATGGCCCGTTGCGTCTGCCTGCCGCTGGCCCACGGCGTGGCCCGGATCCTCGACGGCGCCCTGGCGCCGGGCCTGCGCCGGGCCGCCGACCCCGGCGCCGAGACCGGCCGCTGGCTGGCCTTCCTCGCCGCCCAGGGCCTGGCCACCCGTACCGAAGAGCACGTCGACGTCCACCCCACCGACCCCGCGACTGGAGTTACGGCATGACCCGCACCGCCCCCGCCCCGCACGCCGGCATACCCGCCCCGGCCCCCGAGGCCTTCGTCCTCACCGGCGCCTTCCGGGTCGTCTGCCGCAACCCCCGCTACCTCGAGGAGCTCGCCGCCCGGGGTCTGAAGATCCTGCTCATCACCCCCGAGGAGTACCGGGAGACCGCCACCGCCGCCCGCAAGGACCCGGCGCACCCGGCCGCCCTGATCGACGACGTCGCCTACGTCGACGGCTCGCTGGACCAGGAGGGTTCCTTCACCCCCTCCTTCGCCGCCCGGGCCCGGGAGTGGCACGGCCGCTACACGATCGTCGGCGCCTACGCCGTGGGCGAGACGCTGGTCGAGCAGACCGGCCTGCTCTGCGACGCGCTGGGCCTGCCCGGACCGGGGCTGCGCGCCACCCGGGTGTGCCGCAGCAAGTACCTCCAGCGCTGGTACCTCGACGAGTTCAGCCCCGCCACCCTGGTCGTGCCGCCCGGCGGCCGCGAGGACGCCGACCTGGAGGCGCTGCCGTACCCGGTGGTCGTCAAGCCGGCCACCCGGCACTCCAGTTCCGGGGTGGTCGCGGTGGCCGGCCCCGAGGAGCTGCGCGGGCTGCTGCTCGGCTACCCCGCCCACGAGACCGTGCTGGTCGAGCAGAAGATCACCGGCCAGGAGTACTCGGTGGAGTCCCTGGTCCAGCAGGGCGAGGTGGTCTTCACCTCGGTGACCCGCAAGGAGACCACCGAGTCCGGCGCGCAGACCTTCGTCGAGCTGGCGCACTCGGTGCCCAGCGCCGACGTGGCCGCGCACGCCGAACTCCTCGCCGCCAACCTGCGGATGCTGACCGCCCTGGGCTTCCGCGACGGCATCGCGCACGCCGAGTGGCGCACCGGCGACGACGGCCGCCCCTACCTGATGGAGGCCGCCGCCCGCACCCCCGGCGACGGCCTGCTCGCCCTCTACCACCTGGCCACCGGGCAGCCGATGGAGCCGGAGATCCTGCGCATCGCCCTGGGCGAGAGCGCCGCCTACCCGGCCCCGGCCCGCTACACCCGCCAGGTCTACCTGGAGCACGAGGAGGGCGCCCTGGGCGATGTCCGGCTCGACTGGCCGGGCGTCAGCCCGCAGTGGGTCGGCGAGGGCGGCATGTGGCCCGAGCCGGTCCCGGGCGCCCCCGACGACCCGGCCGCGCTGCGCGCCCTGCTGGTCCTCAAGGAGGCCGGCGCCCGGCTGGCCCCGCTGGCCAGCTCCGACGACCGGGCGGTGACCTTCCTCATCGACGCGCCGAGCCCGGCCGAACTGGACGGGCTGGAGCTGCGGGTGCGGGCCGCCGTCTGCGTCACGGTCGACCCGGTGGTGGCCGATGAGCGCTGACCTGACCACCGCCGAGCCCGGCGAGGACGTCCGGGGCCCCCGGTCGCTTCGGTCGCTCGAGTCGCTGGCGGCCCCGGAGCGGGCCCCCGGGCAGACCGCGCCCGCGGCCCCCGCCGGCCCCGGCGTCTGGGAGACCTTCCGGGAGTCCAGCCCGGCCGTGAAGACCGTGCTCGCCGGGGTGCTCGTCAACCGGCTCAGCGGCTTCCTCCAGCTCTTCCTCGTCCTCTTCCTCACCGCCCGGGGCTACTCCGACGCCCGCACCGTCATCGCGCTGGGCGTCTACGGCGCCGGGGCGGTGGCCGGGTCCCTGATCGGCGGCTCGCTCGCCGACCGGCTCGGCATCCGCGGCGCCACCACCCTCTCCATGGGCAGCACGGCCGTGCTCACCGCGGCCCTGCTCCACCTGCCCTCGTACGGCCTGCTGCTGGCCGCGATCGGGCTGGTGAGCCTGGGCGCCCAGCTGTTCCGGCCGGCCTCGGCCACCCTGCTCGCCGACCAGACCGACGGCGACCGGCAGGTCATGGTCTTCGCGATGTACCGCTTCGGCCTGAACGTCGGCGCCACCGCCGCCCCGCTGGTCGGGTACGCCCTCTACAACGCCGGCGGGCACTCCTACACCCTGCTCTTCTGGGGCGAGGCGGCCCTCGCGCTGGTCTACGCCCTGGTCGCCCGCGCCACCCTGCCGGCCCGGTCCCCCCGTACCCCGGCGCCCGCCGCACCGGCCGGCGAGGCGGTCCGCGGCGGCTACGCGGCCGTGCTGCGCGACCGCCGCTTCCTGCTCTACCTCGCCGCGGCCTTCTTCCACTCGGCCGTCTACATGCAGTACCTGTCCACCCTCCCGCTGTACATGAAGGACGCCGGCCTGGCGCTCTTCTGGTACACCTCCGCGGTCGCGCTCAACGGCGTCATCGTCATCGCCTTCGAGCTGCTGGTCACCAAGCTCTCCCAGAACTGGCCCCTGAAGATCACCGTCGGCCTCGGCTTCGCCCTCGTCGGCGCCGGGGTGGCCTGCTACGGGCTGCCCATCGGCCCGGCCGCGGTGGTCATCGGCACGCTGGTGTGGTCCCTGGGCGAGATCCTGGGCGGCCCCGCCGTCTTCGCCTACCCGGCGAAGGCCGGGCCCGAGCCGCTGCGCTCCCGCTACATCGGCAGCTTCCAGTTCGTCTTCGGCCTCGGCTCGGCGCTGGGCCCGATGGCCGGCAGCTGGCTCTACGTCACCACCGGCGCCCTGGTGTGGCCGCTGGTGGGCGCCTGCTCGCTGCTCGCCACCGTCTTCGGCCTGATCGCCGTACGCCCCCGTCCCGACGCGGCCGCCGCAGCCGCGCACTGACATCGCACCACCCCGTCACCCGCACCACCCCGTCACCCGCACCACCCAAGACCCCTGCGCCCGTTCCACCCCACCCGTCACCGCTTCACACACGAGAGGTCCGATCCATGGGGCACGAGAGCAACCGGTCCGGCGCGGCCGCCCACTACCGCTGCATAGGCGTGGGCGTCGGCCCGGCCAACCTCAGCCTGGCGTCGCTGCTGCACGGCCGGTCCGGCATACCCAACCTCTTCCTCGACCGCAAACAGTCCTTCAGCTGGCACGACGGCCAGCAGATCCCGGGCACCACCCTCCAGGTGTCCCAGTTCAAGGACCTGGTCAGCCTGGCCGACCCGGGCAACCCCTTCTCCTTCCTGGCCTACCTCCACGAGAAGGGCCGGATCTACCACTTCCTCAACGCCCGCTTCGACGACGTACCGCGCCTGGAGTTCCGCAACTACCTCGCCTGGGCCAGCCGCCGCAACGAGAACATCGCCTTCGGCGAGAGCGTCGAGGAGGTCGCCTACGACGAGGCGGCGAACCGTTTCACCGTGCGCACCGACCGCCGCACCGCCACCGCGGACAACGTGGTCGTCGGCATCGGCAGCCGCCCCTGGGTCCCGCCGCAGGGCGCCGGCCGGCTCGGCGCCAGCCAGTTCCACGTCGCCGACTACCTGGCCCGCGCCCGGGACCTGGGCGGCAAGCGGGTGGTGGTGATCGGCGGCGGGCAGTCCGGTGCCGAGGCCTTCCTCGACCTCATCTCCCGCTCGGGCGCCGACCTGCCGCGCCGGGTCTCCTGGATCTCGCGCCGGCAGAACTACTTCCCCATCGACGACTCGCCCTTCACCAACGACTTCTACATGCCGAGCCACGCCGACTACTTCTACCAACTGCCGCGCGAGCGCCGCCACGAGCTCAACGACCGGCACATCCTCACCAGCGACGGCATCTCCGAGTCCACCCTGCGCGAGATCTACCAGGCCATCTACGTGCACCGCTTCATCGAGGGCAACGAGGACCTGGTCGCCCTGCACCCCAACCGGGACGTCACCGACGTCCGCCCCGGCCCGCTCGGCGGCTGGGAGGTGGCCGCCCGCCACAACGGCGAGGCCGCCGCCGCCCCGGAGAAGTTCGACGCCGACGTCATCGTCTGGGCCACCGGCTACCGCCCGGCCGCCATGGACTTCCTCGCCCCGCTCGCCGGCCGCCTGGAGACCGAGGGCGAGGAGCTGCGCGTCGACGAGGACTACGCCGTGTGCTGGGACGGCCCCGCCGACCGCCGGATCTTCATCCAGAACGGCGTCCGCGGCCAGCGCGGCCTGGCCGACCCCAACCTCAGCCTCAACGCCTGGCGCAGCCGCCGGATCGCCGACCGCCTCTGCGGGGTCCGCGGCGACGAACAGCTGTCCTCCTTCATCGAGTGGTCCGCCAAGCCGGCCCCGCGCGCCGAACGGTGGAGCGCATGAGCCCCGCCGCCGCGCACACGGACATCGCGGTGGTCGGCGCCGGCATCCTCGGGGTGCTCACCGCCCGCGAGATCCTGGCCCGCGCCCCCGGCACCTCCGTCACCCTCCTGGACCGGGACCTGATCGGCTCCGGCGCCACCCGCCGCTCCGCCGGCCTGCACTTCCCGCGCGGCGCGAGCGCCACCACCCGCGAACTGGCCGCCGAGAGCCAGCGGTTCTACGCCGACCTGCACGCGGCCCGCCCCGACCTGCCCATCCACCCCCTGGAGATGACCGTGCTCGCGCCGCTGGCGAGCGAGCCGGCCCTGCGGGAGGCCTACCTGCCCGAGGCCAAGCTCCGACCGGTCGAGGAGCTGCCCCCGCAGGTGCCCGCGCTGCCCGCCGGGTACGGGCTGTGGGAGGGCGACGGCTGCCAGTACGCCGACGTCCAGGGCCTGGCCCAGCAACTGGCCGCCGACCTGCGGCCGGCCGTCGCCTTCCGCGAGGGCGTCGCCGTCACCGCCCTGGAACCGGGTCCCGACGAGGTCCGCCTCACCCTGAGCGGCGGGGCCGCGCTGACCGCCGGGCACGTGGTGCTCGCCCCGGGCCCCTGGCTCGCCGAACCCGCCTGGGCCGCGCTGCTGGCCCCGCTCGGCGCCCGCGTCAAGAAGATCGTCGCCCTGCACGTGGACGTGGCGCCCGCGCCCGGCGACCGGGCGATCGTCTTCCACGACGAGGACGCCTTCCTGCTCCCCTTCCACCACCGCGGCCACTGGCTCTTCAGCTACACCTGCCAGGAGTGGGACGTCGACCCCGCCACCGTGCACCCCGAGGTCCGGGCCGGCCACCTCGACGAGGCCCGGGCCCTGCTGCGCCGCTACGCCCCCGACCTCGCCGCCGCCTGCGCCTCCGGCCGGGTCTTCTGCGACGCGTACGGGCCCCGGGGCACCGCCCTCGTCGAGGCGCTGGCCGGCGGCCGGATCGTCTTCGCCGGCGCCGCCGGCGGCTCCGGCTACCGCCTCGCCCCCGCCCTCGCGGCCCGCGCCGCCGACCTGATCCCCGCCCTCCCGCGCCCGCGAAAGGCCACGACATGATCATCGCCAGTTACGACGCCGACGTCCTGGAACAGGCCTTCGGCATCGACATGAGCTCCGTCGAGGGCCTGGGCACCGGCGCCGGCTGGGGCCGGGTCGCCCCCGGCGCCACCTCCGAGCGCCACCACCACGACGAGACCGAGCTGTTCGTCGTCGTCGCCGGCAGCGGCGAGTTCCAGGTCGACGGGGCCGTCCACCCGGCCGCCCCCGGCACCGTCATCCTCTTCGAACCCTTCGAGACCCACGTCCTGACCAACACCGGCGAAGCCGACCTGGTCTTCTTCACCCAGTACTGGCGCGACGCCGAGCGGGCCATGACCTCCGCGACCAGCCCCGTCCGCAAGGGCTTCGGCGACCGCCCCGTCTTCGTCTTCTCCACCCCGCCCACCCCCAACGGCGACCTGCACCTGGGCCACCTCTCCGGCCCCTACCTCGGCGCCGACGCCTTCACCCGCTTCCAGCGCATGAACGGCGCCGAGGCCTACCACCTCACCGGCAGCGACGACTACCAGAGCTACGTCGTCGGCGCCGCCCGCGCCGAGGACCGCACCCCCGCCGAGACCGCCGCCCACTACAGCGCCGAGATCGCCGAGACCCTGCGGCTGATGGACATCCCCCTGGACCAGTACACGGTCACCGACCAGGACCCGCAGTACCGGGAAGGCCTCCAGGACTTCTTCAGCAAGGTCGTCGCCTCCGGCCGCATCGCCGTCACCCCGCATGACGCCCTCTTCGACGCCGCCTCCGGCCAGTACCTGTACGAGGTCGACGTCAAGGGCGGCTGCCCCGGCTGCGGCCACGCCACCTCCGGCAACATCTGCGAGGAGTGCGGCGAGCCCAACACCGTCGCCGACCTCACCGACCCGCGCTCCGCCGGCGGCGCCCCGCAGCTGGGCACCGCGGCCCGCTGGACCCTGCCGCTGCACGAGCACGCCGCCACCGTCCGCGAGCACCACCGGCTCGGCCGGGTCCCGGCCCGGCTGCGCGAACTCGCCGACCGGCTCTTCGCCCGGCCCGCCCTGGACATCCCCGTCACCCACCCCTCGACCTGGGGCGTGGAACCCCGCGAGGACGCCACCGAGGGCCAGGTCATCTGGGTGTGGCCGGAGATGAGCTACGGCTTCCTGCACGGTATCCAGTCCCTGGGCAGCCGCCTGGGCCGCGACTGGCGGGCCGCCGAGCCCGCCGCCGACTGGAAGATCGTCCACTTCTTCGGCTACGACAACAGCTTCTACCACTCGGTCCTCTACCCGGTGCTCTACAAGCTGGCCCACCCCGGCTGGCAGCCCGACATCGACTACCACGTCAACGAGTTCTACCTGCTGGAGGGCGAGAAGTTCTCCACCAGCCGGCGCCACGCCATCTGGGGCAAGGACATCCTGACCCCCGACACCGTCGACGCGGTCCGCTACTTCCTCGCGTCCACCCGCCCCGAGGGCCTGCGCACCGACTTCCGGCGCGCCGCCTACGAGAAGACCCTCGAGGACACCCTCATCGGCACCTGGCAGGCCTGGCTCACCGACCTCGGCGCCCGCGTCGCCAAGCACCACGGCGGCCTCGCCCCCGACGCCGGCAACTGGACCCCCGAGCACCAGGCCTTCCTGGCCCGGCTCGGCACCCGCCTGGACGCCGTCACCGGCGCCCTGTCGGGCGACGCCTTCTCCCTCAACCAGGCCGCCGCCGAACTCGACGGCATCGTCGCCGACACCGTCCGCTTCACCCGCGCCGAATCCCTCCTGACCGACACCCCCGGCTGGGCGAACGAGACCCGCACCGCGATCGCCCTGGAACTGGCCGCCGCCCGCCTGCTGGCCCACGCCGCCACCCCCGTCATGCCCCGCTTCGCCGCGAAGCTGGCCGCCGCCCTCGGCGCCGCCGACGCCCCGGCCGCCTGGCCCCGTACCGTCGAACTCCTCGCCCCCGGCACCCCGGTCGCCCTCGCGGACACCGCCTTCTTCACCGCCCCGGCCGCCGAGGCCGGCCCCGGCCCGCTCACCGACTGGCTCACCCGCGTCGTCCAGGGCGCGCTGCGCCTGGAGCCCGGCGAGCCGATCGCCCACTGCACCCTGCCCCAGCTGGCCGCCGGCTCCCTCCAGGCCGTCACCGTCCAGTACCAGATCCTCGACGCCCTCGACGTCGACCTGTCCATGGACGAGCTGCTGCACGGCGGCACCCTCGCCGAACTGGCCGCCGTCCTCGTCGAGCGCGCCGAGCCGGCCGCCGTCGCCGCCCTCACGGAAGGCGAGAACTGATGGACCGCCACGACCCCACCACCGACCCCGCCCCGGGCACCGACGCCGCGCCCGACCACCTCGCCGTCCTCCAGGACATCACCGACCGGGGCCTGACCGTCGAACTCGTCGACGGCGACCTGCGCCTGCAGGGCCCCCGCGACCGGATGGACTCCGGCTTCATCGCCCGCATCAAGGCCGCCAAGGCCGACCTGGTCGCCCACCTCGCCGCCGAGGCCGCCCTCGGCCCCGGCTTCCCCCTCACCCCGCTCCAGCGCGGCTACTACCTCGGCCGCTCCGGGGTCTTCGAGATCGGGGACGTGGCCAGCCACGTCTACCACGAGATCGAGGGCGCCTGGGACCTGGACCGCCTCCAGGCCGCCCTGGACACCGTCGTCGCCGCCCACAGCGCGCTGCGCTCCCGCTTCCTGGCCGACGACCGCCAGGTCACCGTCCCGGCCGACGCCGCCAAGGTCCGCATCGGCCGACTCGACCTGCGCGGCCAGGACCCCGCACAGCAGCAGCGCACCCGCGCCGACCTGCGCGAGACCCGCTCCCACCGCGTCCTGGCCGCCGACGGCGGCCCGCTGCTGGCCGTGGACGTCACCGTCCTCGCCGACGACGCGATGGTCCTGCACGTCGGCCACGACGGGCTCGTCATGGACGGCATCAGCATGTTCCTCTTCTTCCGCGCCTGGTGGCACGCCTACCAGGCACCCGCCGCCGAACTCCCCGAGGAACTGCCCTACGAGCGCTACGTCGAGGCCCGCGAGGCCGCCCGCGCCAAGGCCCCCGCCCAGCGCTCCCAGGCGTACTGGACCATGCGCGCCCCCGACCTCGCCCCCCACCCCGACCTGCCGCTGCGCACCAGCCCCGCCGCCCTGACCCGGTCCCGCTTCAGCCAGCGCACCGCCGAACTGGACGCGGCCACCTGGACGCAGCTCAAGCGGCGCGGCACGGCCCTGGGGCTGACCCCCTCCGCCGTGCTGATCGCCGCCTACGCCGAGACCCTGTCGACCTGGGGTGCGGGGGAGCGGTTCACCCTCACCACCACCCTCGCCCAGCGGCCCCCGCTGCACCCGCGGATCTTCGAGGCCATCGGCCAGTTCTCCGACACCCTGCTGCTGGAGGCCGAGGTCGACCGGGCCCTGCCCTTCGCCGACCGGGCCCGGGCCCTCCAGCGGCGGCTGCACGCCGACATCGACAACCGCCACCACTCCGGCGTCGAGGTCATGGCCGAACTGGCCCGGCTGCGCGGCGGGGTGGCCGGCGCCCGGCTGCCCTTCACCTTCAACAGCGCCATCGGGCACGCCAGCACCGAGGTCGACGGCTCCGCCCTCGACCTGTTCGGCCCCGAGGTCTTCACCGTCTCCCAGACCCCCCAGGTCTGGCTCAACGCCTTCGCGATGGAGCGCCAGGGCGCCCTGGTCGTCCAGCTCGACGGCCTCGACGAGCTCTTCCCCGAGGGTCTGCTGGACGACTTCGCGCACGGCTACCGGCAGCTGCTGACCGACCTCGCCGAGGAGAGCGCCTGGCAGCGGCACTCCTTCGACCTGCTGCCGCCCGCCCAGCGCGAGCGCCGCGCCGCCGCCAACGACACCGCCGTGCCGCGCGCCCCCGAGATGCTCGGCGACGCCATCGCCGCGCAGGCCCGCCGTACCCCCGACGCCCCCGCCGTCCTGACCACCGGCGGCGTGCTGACGTACGGCGGACTGCTGGAGCGGGCCGCCCGCGCCGCGACCTGGCTGCGCGAGCACGGCGTCGGCCGCGGCGATCTTGTCGGCCTGGTCATGCACCGCGGGCCCGAGCAGATCACCGGCATCCTCGCCACCGTCCTGGCCGGGGCCGCCTACCTGCCCGTGGACGCCGCCCTGCCGGCCGCCCGCCGCGACTACATGCTCACCGACGGCAAGGTCCGCTGCGTGCTCACCAACACCGGCTGGCAGGAGGAGGACCCCGACCGCGCCATCGCCGCCCTCGACCTCACCGCACCGGCGCCCGGCGCCGGACCCGCCGAGGTCCCGCCCCGGCTGCCCGGCTCGGACCCCGAGGACCTGGCGTACGTCCTGTACACCTCCGGCACCACCGGCGCCCCCAAGGGCGTCATGGTCACCCACGCGAACGTCACCAACCTGGTCGCCGACTGCCACGAACGCTTCGCCCTCACCCCCGCCGACCGCTTCATGGCCATCAGCGCCTTCAACTTCGACCTCTCCGTCTGGGACGTCTTCGGCGCCCTGGCGGCCGGCGCCGCCCTGGTCATGCCCGACCGGGACCGGGCCGTGGACCCCGCCCACTGGCTGGAGCTGGCCGAGGAGTTCGGCATCAGCGTCTGGAACTCCGTACCGGCCATCGTCGGCCTGATGCACGACCAGGCCGTCGCCGACGGCACCGCGCCGCCCGCCCTGCGCCTGGTCATGATGAGCGGCGACCGGCTGCCCCCGGCCCTGCCCGCCGCCCTGCGCCGGCTGGTGCCGGGCCTGGAGGTCGTCTCCCTCGGCGGCCCCACCGAGACCACCGTCTGGAACATCCTGCACCCGGTCGGCGAGGACGAGGACGGCAGCGAGTCCATCCCCTACGGCCACCCCAACGCCAACAACCGCGCCTACGTCCTGGACCGCGACGGCCTGGACTGCCCCGACTGGGTCACCGGCGAGATCGTCGCCGCCGGCACCGGCCTGGCCCGCGGCTACTGGGGCGACCCCGCCCGCACCGACGAGAAGTTCTACCGCGACGAGGCCCGCGGCGAGCGGATGTACCGGACCGGCGACCTGGGCCGCTACCTGCCCGACGGGGAGATCCAGATCCTGGGCCGCGGCGACTTCCAGATCAAGGTCAACGGCTACCGCATCGAGGCCGGCGAGGTCGAGACCCGGCTCGCCGCCCTCGACGCCGTCGCCACCGCCGTCGTCGCCGCCCGCCCCGGCCCCCGCGGCGACCGGCTCGTCGCCCACCTGGTCCCGGCCGGCCCGGCCCGCCCGGACGCCACCGCCCTGCGCCGGGAGCTGCGCGCCGACCTGCCCGAGTACATGATCCCGACGGTGGTCCGCTGGCACGACGCCCTGCCGCTCACCAAGAACGCCAAGGTCGACCGGACCCGGCTGGCCGCCCTGGACGAGGGCCCCGCCGAACCGGACCCGGCCGCCGCCGAGGGCGCCGCCGCCCCCGAGACCGAGACGGAGAAGCTGGTCGCCGAGATATGGGCGGGCGTGCTGCACCGCCCCGACCTCGGCGTCACCGACACCCTCGCCTCCCTGGGCGGCGACTCCATCGCCGCGGCCCGCATCCTCACCGCGGCCCGCAAGCGCTTCGGCGTCACCCTCACCCTCGACCAGTTCGCCGAGATCCCCACCGTCCGCGCGATGGCCGCCCAGCTGGCCCCCGAGCAGCCCGAGGACCTGGAGAGCCCGGAGCGCCCCCGATGACCCTCGCCGACACCCGCCCGGCGGCCGGCCCGGCACCGGACTTCGACCCCGCCCCCGCGATCCAACGCCTGGTCAGCAGCCCGCCGGCCGGCGGCCGGCTGACCGTGACCCGGCTCGACGGCACCTGCACCCTGCCCCTGACCGAGCTGTACGAGCAGGCCGGCCGGCTCGCCCTGCACCTGCGCGAGCGCGGCATCGGCCCCGGCTCCCGGATCGGCGTCCTCGCCGCCAACAGCCTGGAGTGGGTGCTGCTCGACCTCGCCGCCCTGCGCCTGAAGGCCCAGACCGCCGGCCTGGAGCCCGGCAAGTTCACCCCCTCCGCCGACCTGATGGAGCGCTACGGCCTGGACCTGCTCTGCACCGACCAGGAGGTCGAAGGGCTGCCGGGCGCCCTGCCGATGGCGCAGGTCCGCGAGCTCGCCGACACCCCGGCGGCCGAGCCCGCGCCGCCCCCGGTCAGCTGGCACCCCCAGGACGTCACCACCGTCAAGTTCACCTCCGGCAGCACCGGCGTCCCCAAGGGCCTGGGCGCCACCGTCGGCAGCATCGACAGCTCCCTGGCCGCCGTCCAGCAGCTCTTCGGCCACGGCCCCGACGACCACCTCTTCGTCTTCCTGCCCCTGTCCCTGCTCCAGCAGCGGTACTGGGTCTACTCCGCCCTGCTGCACGGCCACGACCTCACCATCAGCACGTACGAGGCCGCCTTCGCCGCGCTGCGCCGCACCCGGCCCACCGTCGTCATGGGCGTACCGGCCTTCTTCGACACCGCCCGCCGCCAGATCGAGGCCCGGCACCGCCGGGCCGCCCCCGGCACCCCGCTCGCCGAGACGGCGCAGGTCCTCTTCGGCGACCGGATCCGCTACCTGTGGACCGGCTCCGCCCCCGCCGCCCCGGCCGTGCACCGCTTCTACGCCGAGGCCGCCCTGCCCCTGTGGGAGGGGTACGGCATGAACGAGACCTGCATCGTCACCAAGAACCACCCCGGCGCCCACCGCGAGGGCAGCGTCGGGCAGGTCCTGCCCGGCAAGCAGGTCCTCATCGACGCGGACGGCGTCATCCACGTCCGCGCCAGCCACCCGGTGGGCACCCGCTACCTGTACGCCGGGCCGGGCGACTCGGAGAAGGTCTTCGCCGCCGACGGCACCGTCCGCACCGGCGACCTCGGCCACCTCGACGCGGACGGCTTCCTCTTCGTCCACGGCCGCGCCGACGACGTCATCGTCCTCGACAACGGCAAGAAGATCGTGGTCCGGCCCGTCGAGGAGCTGATGAAGGCCGACCCGGCGATCGGCGAGTGCGTGCTCTTCAGCCCCGCCCAGACCGAGCTGGTCGCGGTGGTCTCGCCGGCCGCCGTCCCCGCCGACCACGCCGCGATCGCCGCCCGGCTGGCCGCCGTCAACGCGGCCACCACCGCCGACGAGTTCATCAGCCGCGTGATCGTCGCCGAGCGGCCCTTCAGCATCGACGACGACCTCCTCACCTCCCAGTACAAGCCCAAGCGCCCGCAGATCCGGGCCGCCCACGCCACCCAGCTGCTCGACCAGGAGACCGGTATCCATGCCTGACACCACGACCACCAGCCGGATCGAGGCCGCCGCCCGCGACCAGCTCTCCCTGGTCCTCACCCCCGAGGTCGCCCCCGAAGCCCTCGACCCGGACGCGGACATGGTCGCCGCCTACGGCCTGACCTCCCTCAACAAGGTCCTCTTCCTCACCGAGGTCTGCGACGAGACCCACGTCGACCTCGGCTGCTTCACCGAACACGACCTCGCCGAGATGACCACCCTGGCGCACGTCATCGCCGCCCTCACCCGCCACAGCGACACCACCGGAGCCTGACCATGACCGCCGCCTGGGCCACCAGCGCCGCCGCGCACCTCGAAGACGACCACGTCGTGGTCCGCCCGATGACCGAGGCCGACCGCGAGGGCGTCCGCGCCGTCGCCATGGACCCCGACATCTGGCGCTACTTCGTCTCCGCCGTCGAGACCGACGCCGACTTCGAGACCTTCTTCGCCGCCAACCTCGCCGACCAGGCCGCCGGCCGCCGCGCCGTCTTCACCATCGTGGACAAGGCCAGTGGCGCCGTCGCCGGCAGCATGAGCTTCGGCAACCTCGCCGAGGCCGACCGCCGCCTGGAGATCGGCTGGTCCTGGCTCGGCAAGGACTTCCGCGGCAAGGGCGTCAACCACTGGGCCAAGCAGCTGCTGCTGCGCCACGCCTTCGAGACCCTGGAGGCGGAGCGCGTCGAGTTCAAGACCGACGTCCTCAACCTCCAGGCCCGCAAGGGGCTCGCCAACATCGGCGCCACCGAGGAGGGCGTGCTGCGCAGCTTCAACTACATGCCCGGCGGCCGCCGCCGCGACGCGATCTTCTTCAGCGTCCTGCGCGCCGAATGGCCCGCCGTCGCCGCCCACCTCGCCCGGGGCCCGAAGAAGACGGTGGCCCACGCATGACCCCCGCCGCCCAGGCGGCCCCCGCGGCGGCGGAGCACTCCGCCGCCGCGCCCGGGGTCACCTTCATCGACGCCGCGGGCAGCCCCTACGAGCTGGGCCTCGCCCACGGCCGGGCCCTCGCGGGCCCGCTGCGCGCCTTCCTCGACGACGGCCTGGCCCGCCTCAACCACCTCACCGCCGCCCCCTTCACCCTCGCCGGGCTCACCCCGCGCATCACCGCCTACCGGGCCGCCGTCACCGCAGCGCTGCCCGCCCTCGCCGAGGAGGTCGCCGGCCTGGCCGCCGGCGCCGGGATCAGCGAGGGCGAGGCCTGGCTGCTCCAACTGCGCCGCGAGATCATGGGCTACTCCCGGATCCCGACCGCCGGGGACTGCACCACGTACGCCCGCACCGGCACCGGCGCGCCCGTGCTCGCCCAGACCGTCGACCTCAACGGCGACCTGGACCAGCACATCAGCGTGCTGCGGCTGGCCCCGGCCGGTGCACCGCGCCGCACCCTGGTCCTCAGCTTCGCCGGCCTGCTCGGCTACCTCGGCGTCAACAGCGACGGCCTCGCCGTCGGACTGAACCTGGTCCTGGGCGGTGAGTGGCGCCCCGGCGTCCCGCCGTACCTGGCCATCCGGCACCTGCTCGACACCGCGGGCAGCGTCACCGAGGCCCTGGACGTGCTCGCCGGGCTGCCGCTGGCCAGCTCCCGCTCGCTGATGCTGTGCGACGCCCGGCGTGCCGTGTACGTCGAACTCCTGGGCGACGAGATGCGGGTGACCGAGGCGGCGCCCCAGGCCGGGGTCCGCACCGCGGTGCACACCAACCACTTCCTGCACCCCGACCTGACGGCCCGCGACGAACTCAACGTCTTCGCCCGCAACTCCTCCCGGCGCCGCCTGGCGGCAGCCGCCGAGGGCCTGGCCGCGCTCCCCGCCGACGCGGCCCCCGGCGACCACTTCGCCCTGCTGTCCCGGCCCCCGATCTGCGTCCCCGACCGCGGTGACATCCGCGCCGAGCGCACCGTCGCCGCCGCCGTCCTCCACCCCGCCGCGGGCACCCTCCACCTGCGCCCCGGGGATCCCTCCCGGTCGGCGACGAGGGCGTTCACCCTGTAAGAAAGGACGGCGCCCATGGACGCCTGGCTGGTCGACCTCGACCGTACGGCCCCCACCGACATCACCCCGCACTACCCCGACGGCCTCACCGAGGACGAACTGCGCCGCGGCGCCGAGTTCGTGCACGCCCGGGCAGCCCACCGCTTCTACCGCGCCCGGCTCGCCGTCCGCCGGCTGCTGGCCGACCGGCTCGGCAGCGACCCGCGGGAGCTGCGCATCGACTACGACCCGGCGGGCAAGCCGCACCTGCCCGACCACCCCGGCACCCACATCAGCTGGTCCCGCTCCGACGGCCTGCTGCTGGTGGGCGCCACCGAGAGCGGCCCGCTCGGCGTGGACGTGGAGCTGGTCCGCCCCGAGACCACCAACCTCGACGTGCTGGCCTTCGTGTACCCGGCGATGCCCCGCACCGCCTCACCGGAGACCTTCTTCCACGCCTGGACCCTCCTGGAGGCGGCGGTCAAGGCCACCGGCCGGGGACTGACCGAGGGCGCCGGCGACGTCGCCCTGAGCTTCCCGCCGGACGGCTCGGTGGCCCTGACCGGCATCCACCGGCACGGCGACCTGCCCTGGCACGGCCACACCCTGCTGGAACCCACCGAGCGCGAGCACTGGGCCATGACCGCCTTCGTCTCGCACGAACATCTGGCGCCGAGGTTGATGCCTTGGCCGGACCACACGCACAGCCACACGCATCACGGGCATGCCCACGTGCATGCGCACATTCATGCGCATGACGGGCATCCGGAGCCGCATACGCATGTGCATGTTCATGCGGGGTGAGCTGCGGGGGGCCGGCGGGTCCGGGGTGCGCGGGGCCCCCGCACACCCCGGACCCGCCGGCCTTGGGGGGTCAGACGCGGCTGAGGAAGTCGGTCATCAGCTCCAGCCACTCCTGCGGGCGTTCGGCGAAGGGGAGGTGGCCGGTGGCCAGTTCGGCGACTTCGGCGTGGGGGATGGCGGCGGCCAGCTGGCGCTGCAGGCCGGGGGCGATCAGCGGGTCGCCGGTGGTGACCACGACCAGCGTGGGCACGGTGATGCGTGCGAGGTCCGCGCGGACGTCGATCCGGCGGACCAGGTCGACGTGGTCGCCGGTGCCGGCCGGGATCACCGGCGCGAGCCCGCGCGCCGCGTCCTGGACCGCGGCCGGGGTCAGGGAGTTGAGCACCGGCTCGCTCAGCGCCATCAGCTGCACGTACTGCGCGAGCAGTTCGTGCTGCCCGCTCTCGAAGAGCCGGTGCCACACGGCCGCCGCGAGGTCGGTGCGGGTGTCCGCGTGGGCGAAGGCGGCGCTCAGCACCAGCGCCGTGACCCGCTCGGGGTGCCGCGCCGTCAGCCGGACCGCGAGCGCCGAGCCCAGCGAGTACCCGCTGACCGCGAACCGCTCCAGCCCCTCCGCGTCCGCCGCCTCGACGAGCCGGTCCACCAGCTCGTCCGCGTCCAGCGCCCCCTCGGACGGTGGAGTCAGCCCGGTACCGGGCAGATCGGCCCCCACCACCCGCCGCACGGCGGCCAACCCGTCCAGCACGGGCCCGTAGTTGGCCTCCACCCCGCCCCCGGCCCCGTGGACGAGCAGCAGCCCCGCCCCGTCCCCCCGGACGGTCCGGGCCAGCGCAGGCGTGGTGGTGGTCGATACGGACATGACGGATCCCCCTCCATCGGCAACAGCTTTAGCGATCGCTAAAGCCAACGAACGAAGATCACCGTAACAGACCTCTTTAGCGATCACTACAGTCGGCCGACCGGGCGCCCCGCCCCCGCGACCGCCACGTCCCGGGCCCGGACGCCCGGGTCAGCTGCCGCAGGCGCATCCCGCGGCGGCCTTGGCCTCGGCCGGCGTCCGGGCCGGGTCGACGGCCTGCTCGTCGGGGGTGCAGCAAGCGGTGGTGCCGCAGCAGGCGTCCGGGGTGCCTTCGGCGCTCTTGCCCAGGGTGTCGGCGTCGGCCTTGACGACGTAGACCTCCCACGGCTCCTTGCCGGGTGCGGTGACCCAGACCTTGTCCTGGAGGGCGTAGCAGCAGGACGTGTCGTTCTCCTCGAAGGTCGCCAGTCCGGCGTCCTTGAGGCGGGTGGTGGCCGCGGTGACGTCCTCGGTGGTGGTGACCTCGACGCCGAGGTGGTCCAGGCGGGTGTCCCCGTCGGACTCGCCCTCGATGAGGACGAGCTTGAGCGGGGGCTCGGCGATGGCGAAGTTGGCGTAGCCGTCGCGGCGCTTGGCCGGCTCGGTGTCGAAGAGCTTGGAGTAGAAGGCGATCGACGCTTCGAGGTCGGCGACGCGCAGGGCGAGCTGGACACGGGACATGGCGGTCTCCCAACGACTCTGTTTCGACGTCTGTCGATACAGCCGACCTTGCCACCGGGATCGACGGCTGTCAATATTGAGGAATGTCGAAACAAGCTGGTCTGCCGGTGCTCGGACAGGACGACGAGACGGCGTGCTGCGCGCCGATGGTCCGCGAGCCGCTCGGCGAGGAAGCCGCGGCCGAGCTCTCGCGGATGTTCAAGGCGCTCTCGGACCCGATCCGGCTGCGGCTGCTGTCGCTGATCGCCTCCCACGAAGGCGGCGAGGCGTGCGTGTGCGACCTCACCGGCCCCTTCGACGTGTCCCAGCCGACCATCTCCCACCACCTGAAGGTGCTGCGCGAAGCCGGGCTCGTCGGCTCCGAGCGGCGCGGGACGTGGGTGTACTACTGGGTGCTCCCCGAGGCGCTGGCGAAACTGTCCGCCCTCCTGGAGATCCCCGGCGTGTCCGCGAAGGTACCGGCGTGAGCGCGCCCGCGCCGCTGGTACGGCGGGCGACGGTCGAGGGGCTGGGGACGGCCGCGCTGGTCGCGGTGGTCGTCGGCTCCGGGATCCAGGCCACCGAACTGACCCGCGACGTCGGCACGCAGCTGCTGGCCAACTCCCTGGCCACCGTCTTCGGCCTCGGCGTGCTCATCGCCTTCCTGGGGCCGGTCTCCGGGGCGCACTTCAACCCCGCGGTCACCCTGGCCGCCTGGTTCACCGGCCGGCGCGCCGGGGACGGCCCCTCCCTGCGCGAGGTCGCCGCCTACCTGCCCGCCCAGGTCGCCGGGGCGATCGGCGGTGCGGTGCTGGCCGACGCCATGTTCGGCAAGCCCCTGGTCGCCTTCTCCACCCACGAGCGGTGGGCCGGGCACCTGTGGCTCGCGGAAGTCGTCGCCACCGCCGGCCTGGTCTGGCTCGTCTTCGGCCTGGCCCGAGCCGGCCGCGCGCACCTGGCGCCGCCGCTGGTCGCCTCCTACATCGGGGCGGCGTACTGGTTCACCTCCTCCACGTCCTTCGCCAACCCGGCCGTCACCATCGGCCGGGCGTTCACCGACACGTTCGCCGGGATCGCCCCCACCTCCGTACTGCCGTTCCTCACCGCCCAGTTGCTCGGCGCTGCTGCCGGTCTCGGCCTGGTCGCCGTCTGCTTCGGCCGCGCGGCCGCCGCAGGCGAGGACGAAGTCGTCCCCCGGACCGGGCAGCAGCCCGTCGCCCCCGCCCGTTCCCCCGAAGAAAGCGCCCTGGCCTGATGAACACCCCCTCCGCCCCGTCCGTGCTGTTCGTCTGCGTGCACAACGCCGGCCGCTCCCAGATGGCAGCCGCCTTCCTCACCCACCTCGGCGGCACCCGCGTCCACGTCCGCTCGGCCGGCTCCGCTCCCGCCGCCGCCGTGAACCCCGCCGTCGCGGAGGCGCTGGCCGAGGTCGGCATCGACATCAGCGCCGAGACCCCGAAGGTCCTCACCACCGAGGCGGTGCAGTCCTCGGACGTGGTGATCACCATGGGCTGCGGCGACGCCTGCCCGTACTTCCCCGGCAAGCGGTACCTCGACTGGCAGCTGGAGGACCCCGCCGGCCAGGGCGTGGCGGCGGTCCGGCCCATCCGCGACGAGATCGAGCGGCGCATCCGCGGCCTGCTCGCCGAACTCGGCATCGAGCCCGCAGCGTGACGGCCCCCGGCACCGGCATGCGCATCGCGCCGATGCGGCCCGAGCACGCCGGGCAGATCCTGACGATCCACCAGCGCGGCATCGACGAGGGCAACGCCACGTTCGAGACCGCCGCCCCGACCTGGGAGGCGTTCGACAAGGCCAAGCTGCCCGAGCACCGCCTGGTCGCCCTGGACGAGAGCGGCCGGGTGCTGGGGTGGGCCGCCGTGGTGCCGGTGTCCGACCGGTGCGCGTACGCCGGAGTCGTCGAGCACTCCGTCTACGTCCACCCCGACGCCCGCGGCCGCGGGATCGGCCTCGCGCTGCTGGAAGCCCTGCTCGCCTCCACCGACGCCGCCGGCATCTGGACGGTGCAGTCCGGCATCTTCCCCGAGAACACCGCCAGCCTCGCCCTCCACCAGCGCGCCGGGTTCCGCGTCATCGGCACCCGCGAACGCCTCGGCCGCCACCACGGCACATGGCGCGACGTCGTCCTCGTCGAACGCCGCAGCCCCCTCATCAACTGACCCCGCACGCTCCGGCCGATCTGCGTAATCGGCCGAGAGATGGCCATGCCGAATGCCGGCCGGGGACCGGGGGCGAACGGGCCGCTGCCCGTTAGAGGTCGGCGGAGACCTTCAAGTCCGCGACGAACGTGCTCCATACCGTGGCATGGAAGATCAGTACCTGGCCCTCGACGTCCTTGCTGTCGCGGACCGGCACGGCGCCGGGGACGGCGTCCGCAACCTCGACGCACCCCCGATTACCCCCCGCCCATGCCGCCCCGCACACCCCATCCGCCCGAGCCCGGAGCGCGGTCAGCCGGTCGGGAGGAGGGGGTCCGTCGGTTCCGGGGCGGCGAAGCCGGGGAGCCAGCGCAGGGCCTCGGTGCGGAAGGGGATCTCGCACTCCAGCTGGCACAGCACCGCCGTCGCCGCCCCCACCACCCGGTTGACCAGCACGTACGACGGCGGCAGGTTGAAGCGCCGCAGCAGGCTGCCCGCGCTCAGGTCCACGGCCTGCACCACCTCCTCGCGCAGCCATTCGCGGGTGAAGCGGTAGCTGTCGGTGCGCGCCGGGGTCGCGATCGGCAGCAGGAACGAGGCGAGCGCGGCGTCGTCGAGGGCGGCGCCGGGCCGGATGAACCCCTCCTCGGCCAGCAGGTCCCGGGCCCCGGCCCAGTCGCCCAGCTGGGCCAGCCGGTTCAGCGTGCCCAGCGCCGGCGGGAAGCCGTCCGGCAGGTGCTTGACGGCCCCGAAGTCGATGACCCCGAGCCGCCCGTCGGGCAGCACCCGGAAGTTCCCGGGGTGCGGGTCGGCGTGCAGGTACCCGGCCCGCTCCGGTCCGGAGAAGAGCAGCCGCGCGTACCGGAGCCCCGCCGCGTCCCGTTCGGCCTGCATGCCCTCCCGGATGACGGTGGACAGCGGTACGCCGTCCAGCCACTCGGTGACCAGCACCCGCTCGGCGAAGGCCACCACCTCCGGTACCAGGATCTGCTCGTCCCCCCGGTACGCGTCGGCGAAGGCCTGCTGCGCCTTCGCCTCCAGCCGGTAGTCCAGCTCCTCGGCCACCCGTACCCGCAGTTCGTCGAGCATCGGCTCGGCGTCCAGGCCGGGGGCGATCACCGAGAACAGCTTGATGACCCGGCCCAGTTGCGCGTAGTCGCCGAGCAGCGCCTGGCCGGCCCCCGGGTACTGGACCTTCACCGCCACCTCGCGGCCGTCCGCCCACACCGCCCGGTGCACCTGGCCGATGGAGGCGGCCGCGGCCGGCTCGTCGTCGAAGGAGGCGAACCGCTCGCGCCAGTCCGCCCCCAGCTGCTCGGCGAGGACCGCGTGCACCCGTTCGGCCGGCAGTGCGGGCGCCGACTCCTGGAGCAGGGTGAGGGCGGCCCGGTAGGGGGCGACGACCTCGGGCGGCAGCGCCGCCTCGAACACCGACAGCATCTGCCCGAACTTCATCGCCCCGCCCTTGAGCTCGCCGAGCACCCGGAAGAGGTGTTCGGCGGTACGGCGCTGGAGTTCGCCGGTGATGAGGTCGACCGGCTGGCCCAGCAGCCGCTTGCCCATCCGCAGCGCGGAGCGCCCGGCGAAGCCGATCGGCAGTGAGGCCAGCCGGGCGTTGCGGCTGAAGGGGGAGCGGGGGATCTCGCGGGTGCGGCGGCGGGCCGCCGGCCCGCCCTGGTGGTCGTGCGCGGTCATCGGACCCCTGCCTCCATCCGGCCGGCGGTCCGGGTCAGCCCGGCCACCGCGTTCGCGATCAGGGTCAGGCCCGCGGCCCGCCCCGCCGTCATGATCGATTCGGGGTGGAACTGGACCGCGGCCACCGGCAGTTCCCGGTGCTCCACCGCCATCACCGTGCCGTCGGGGGTCCGGGCCGTCACCTCGAGGACGTCCGGCAGCGCGGCCGGATCGGCGTACAGGGAGTGGTAGCGGCCGGCCTCGATACGGGCCGGCAGGTGCGCGAAGAGCGTGCCGCCGCCGTCCAGGACGTCCACCGGCGAGGGTTTGCCGTGCACCGGCGGGGAGAGCCGGCCCAGCCGTCCGCCGAAGTACTCGACGATCCCCTGGAGGCCCAGGCACACGCCGAACACCGGCAGCCCGCGGCCCAGCGCCGCGTCCAGCAGGTGCTCGGTGCCGAAGTCCGCCGGCCGGCCCGGCCCGGGGGAGAGGACCAGCAGGTCGGGCGCGAGGCTGTCCAGCAGCGCCGGGGGGAAGCCCGCCCGGTAGGTCACCACCTCGGCGCCGGTCTGCCGGAAGTAGTCGGCCAGGGTGTGCACGAAGGAGTCCTGGTGGTCGACCAGCAGCACCCGCCGCGGCCGGCCGCCCGGGCCGCCCGCCGCACCCGGCCGCGCGTCCCGCAGCGGCCCGCCGACGGCACCGTCCGGCGGGCCCGCGAAGGCGCTGGCCGGGGTCCGGGCCGCCGCCGCACCGGCCCCCGCGTCCTCCACCGCGTCGATCAGCGCGAGGGCCTTGAGGACCGTCTCGCTCTCCTCCGCGGCCGGGTCCGAGTCGTAGAGCAGGGTCGCCCCGGCCCGTACGGTGGCCACCCCGTCGCGGATCTGCACGGTGCGCAGGGTCAGCGCGGTGTCCAGGCTCCCGTCGAAGCCGATCCGGCCCACCGCGCCCCCGTACCAGCGGCGCGGGCTGCGCTCGTGCTCCTCGACGAAGGCGATGGCGGCCCGCTTGGGCGCGCCGGTGACGGTGACCGCCCACATGTGGGTCAGGAAGGCGTCCAGCGCGTCGCGGTCCCCGCGCAGCCGGCCGCGGACGTGGTCCACGGTGTGGATGAGGGTGGCGTACTGCTCGATCTGACGGCGGGCCAGCACCTCCACGCTGCCCGGCTCGCACACCCGGGCCTTGTCGTTGCGGTCCACGTCGGTGCACATGGTCAGCTCCGACTCCTCCTTGCGGGAGGAGAGCAGGGTGCGGACCTGCTCGGCGTCTTCGAGGGGCGTGCGGCCGCGCGCGATCGTGCCGCTGATCGGGCAGGACTCCACCGTCCCGGACACCGGGTCGACCCGGACGAACATCTCGGGGGAGGCGCCGACCAGGTGCTCGCCGCCGGCCAGGTTCGCCAGCAGGCCGTACGGGGCGGGGTTGCGGTCCCGCAGCCGGCGGAAGACGGCCGAGGGCGCCGCGGCGCTGGGCCGGTGGAAGCTCTGCCCCGGCACCACCTCGAACATCTCGCCCTCGAGGAAGCGCTCCTTGGCCGTGCGGACCAGGTCGGCGTACTCGCCCGGCGCGTGGTCGCGGTAGGCCGCGGGCTCGGCGGGCGGCCCGTACGGAGCCTGCGGGGTGTCGCGGGGCAGGCCCGTCGTCGACCGGCCCGCGTAGGCGAACTCGTAGGTGTGCCGCTCGGCGGTGCCGCGCCGCCGGTCGACGGTCAGCAGCGCGTCCGGCAGGTGCAGCACCATGGTGCGGTCCAGCGGGTCCCGCTCCTGGTGCAGCGGCACCGGGTCGAAGCGCAGCACCAGGTCGTAGCCGAAGGCCCCGTACAGGCCCCACAGCGGGTCGTCCGGGCTGGCCAGCCCGGTCACCAGCGCGCGCAGCACGCCGAGTACGGAGGGTGCGCGGGTCCGGTCCTCCTCGGCGACCAGGGCCGGGGCGGTCGCCAGGGTCGTGGTGACCTCCGCCGCGGCCGCGTCCCAGCGCGCCCCGTGCGGCACCAGCAGGTCGGCGACGGCCGGCAGCAGCACCCGGCCGCGCTCGTTGAGGGCGCGGACCCGGACCTCGTCCCCGACGGCGGTCACCTCCACCGGCGGGTCCGCGTGCCCCAGGTCGTACGGCTGGTAGCGGCCGGGCTGTTCGGAGCGGCCCGACATCAGCAGGCCCCGCCGGCCGTCCAGTCGCTCCTCCAGCCGGGCCAGCTCCTCCTCGGCACGGACCGGGTCCAGCGGCTCGGAACGGCGGGTCACCACCACCCCGATCGGTGTGGTCCAGCTCTGCGTACGGGCGCTCATGGTGCTGCGGTCTCCTTCTGGTTCGGGGGCGCTCACGCGGAGCGCCGGACGCCGGCGGCGGGCGCGGGCACCGGCACGGCCCGGCGGCCGGCCGGCTCGGGCCCGGTCACGACGGCCGCCACGGCGGCGGGTACAGCAGGCACGGCAGCGGGCACGGCGGCGGGCAGGACGGCGGGTACGGCGGCGGGCGCCGCCACGGCCTCCGGCGCCCCGGCGGGCACCCGGCGGCCCGCGGCCGGCCGGGCCAGGTCCAGGACGGCCAGCGCGATCGCGTCGGAGTCCCCGAGGGTCACCGAGTTGACCCCCGGCCGCACCCCCGCGGCCGTCACCCAGTGCACGGCCTCGGTCGGCACCCCGTACGCGAAGCGCCGCGGGTGCACCGTCCCGTCGGCCGCGATCAGCCGGTAGGGGCGCCCGGTCACGGCCAGGCCGCCGGTCTCGTGGCCGCCGCTCCCCTGCGCGCCGTGCTCGTCGGCGCCCGCCCGCACGACGTACGGCTGGCACTGGCCGGCCGCGGCCAGCGCGCGCAGCAGCGGGTCCGCGGTGCGCCGCAGGTCCGGCTCCGGGAGCCGGGCCTCCACCAGCGTCGTCACCTCCGTGCGGGAGCCGGGCACCTCCGGCGACTCGACGACGAACGCCCCGGCCCGCTCGTCGGTGTGCACCCGCATGCCGGGCCCCAGGACGTGCAGCACCCCCGCCTCGACCAGGGCGGTCATCTGCTCGATCCGCTCGGGCGGCGGGCCGATCGAGAGGAAGGCGTTGAGCGGGGTGTACCAGCCGTCCAGGTCCTCGCGGTGCGAACGGCCGGTGAGACCGCCGTGGTCCACCACCACCCGGATCTCGTTGCGCAGGTCGCGCAGCACGTCCAGGGCGGCCTTGACCGGGCCGTCGACGTTCCCCTCGGCGGCCTCCGCCAGGTCCCGGCGCAGCGCCTCCAGCAGCCAGGACCGGTAGTCGCCCACCGAGCGGAAGGCGCGGTCGCCGTGCGGGCGGGCGATCCGCTTCCAGTCCCAGCGCTCCTCGGGTCCGATGCCGAACCGGTCCAGCACGTCGGCCTCCGCGGCCGACCCCCAGGGCTGCGCCAGGGTCGCCGCCTCGAAGCGGCGCGCGGTGTGCGCCCCGGCCCGCCGGGTGAGCAGGGCCGCGTGGTGGACCGTCTCGACCTCCTTGGCGATCAGCGGCCACAGGGTGCGGGCGAAGTCCAGGCCCGGCCCGTCGGCGGTGCGCCGCAGCTCCGCCAGCTTCGCCGGGGTGAGCAGCCAGGAGTGGTGGCGGCCGTGCGCGCCCTTTTGGTTCCGGCCCCGCGACCGGTACGGGACCCCGCGCCGGGAGGCCGCGTACAGCGTCGGCTCCCGCCCCGAGGGCCGGTAGACCAGCGTCCCGTCGGCGCCGCGCTCGAAGGCGCCGCCCCGGCCCAGGGTGAACAGGGCCAGGTGGTCGAAGAAGTTCAGGCCCAGGCCGCGCAGCGCCACCGGCTCCCCGGGGGCCACCGCGGAGAGATCCGCATCGGCCGGGTTGGCCGGCCGGACGTGGCGCAGCCCGTGCGCCCGGGCGAACCGGGCAAGCCGCAACTCGCCCTCGTCCGCCGTCACCGGCAGGTGGCCCTGGGCCAGGACCACCGCGTCCAGGGCGCCGAGCCGGCTGCCGTCCTCGAGGGTGAGGCACTGCCGGCCGTCCGCCTCGTCGCACAGGTCCACCGCCCGCAGCGGGTGCACCCGCACCCGCACCTGCGGGGGTGCCTCCCGGACCACCGTGCGGAACACCCATTCCAGGTAGTGGCCGTACAGGGCCCGGGTCGGGTACGAGTCGGCGGTCAGTTCCCGGGCCTCGGCCACCACCGGCTCGTCCCAGCGGCCGAGGTCGTAGCGCCGGTGCTCGTCGTGGCTGAGCGCCCCGTCGCCCGCGGTCGCGATCCGGCGGGCCCACTCGTACAGGCTCGGGCCGGGCGCGAGCACCCCGGACAGCTCCACGCTCGCGTCGGTGAAGAGGGTCACCTGGGAGGCGACCGTGTTCATCAGCAGGTGGCGGGACTGGTCGGTGCGCCAGACGGCGCCCGCGCCGGGCCGGGCCGGGTCCACCACGTGCACCGTGACCGAGGTGCCGGCGGCCCGCTGCCGCGCGTCGGCGCAGATCCGTTCCAGGACGGACAGGCCGCGGGGACCGGCCCCTACGATGCAGACCTCCAGGTCTGTGGCACTCACGTGAAACTCCGTTCCGGCGGTGGATGGACGGTGGGTGGACGGTGGATGGAGCGGGCCCCGGGCGGGCCGGTCAGAGGCCGAGGTCGCGGCCGATGACCTCTTTCATGACCTCGTTGGTGCCGCCGTAGATGGGGTGCACCCGGTTGTCGACGAAGGCCCGGGCCACCGGCGTCTCGCGCATGAAGCCGTAGCCGCCGTGCAGTTGCACGCACCGGTCCAGCACCCGCCGCTGCACGTCGGTGGCCCACCACTTGGCCTTGGCCGCGGCGACCGCGTCCAGGCGGCCCGCGTTGTGCTCGGCCACGGCCCGGTCGACGTAGGTGCGCGCCACGTCCAGCTCGGTGGCCATCTCCGCCAGCTCGAAGCGGACGTGCTGGAAGGCGCCGATGGGCTGCCCGAAGGCGCTGCGCTGCCGGCAGTACGCCAGCGTCTGCTCGAAGGCGGTCTCCGCGGCGGCCACCGCGTAGGCAGCGATGCCCAGCCGCTCCTGCGGCAGGTTGTCGGCCAGGTGCAGGAAGGCGCGGCCGGCCCGGCCCAGCAGGTTGGCGGCCGGCACCCGCACCTCGTCGAAGAACAGCTCCGCGGTGTCCTGCGCCGCCATGCCGATCTTGTCGAGCTTGCGGCCGCGCTCGAAGCCCGGCATGCCCCGCTCGACCACCAGCAGGCTCAGGCCGCGCGAACCCCGGCCGGGCTCGGTGCGGGCGACCACGATGACGAGGTCGGCGTGGATGCCGTTGGTGATGAAGGTCTTGGCGCCGCTGAGGACGTACGTGTCGCCCTCGCGGCGGGCGGTGGTGCGCACCGCCCCCAGGTCGCTGCCGGCCTCCGGCTCGGTCATCGCGATCGCCGTGACCAGCTCGCCCGAGCAGAAGCCGGGCAGCCAGCGCCGCTTCTGCTCCTCGGTGGCCAGCTCCAGCAGGTACGGGGCGACCACGTCGTTGTGGAGGGCGAAGCCGACGCCGGTGGCGCCGACCCGCATGATCTCCTCGCTGATGATCACCTGGTAGCGGAAGTCGCGCACGCCCCCGCCGCCGTACTCCGCCGGCACGTCGATGCCCAGCAGCCCGAGCTTGCCGGCCGATTGCCACAGCTCCCGGTCGACCAGGCCCTCCTGCTCCCAGCGGGGGTGGTGCGGCACCACCTCCCGCTCCACGAAGTCCCGGACCAGGGCCCGGAAGTCCCGGTGTTCGTCGGTCAGTTCGCTCTCACGCATCGCTGCTCCCGGTGCCTTCCGTGACGGTGGTGCCGGCGCTCGCCGCGGCGGGTGCCGCAGCGGTGCGGCCGGCCGTGCGGTGGATGATCTGCTCGACGGTGGCGCGGGCCGCGGTCCGGCCGTGCTGGACGAAGCGCACCTCGGCCACCGCGAGCCGGGTCGAGCAGCCGGTCAGCTCGGTCTCGACGGTGACCGGCCCGGGCACCAGCGGCGCGTGGTAGTCCACGTGCAGTCCGGAGGTCAGGAAGCCGACGCCGTCCGGGATGGCGGAGAGCATCACCAGGCCCGCGAAGTGGTCGACCAGGCAGGCGATCCAGCCGCCGAAGACCACGCCGGGGGTGAGGGTCAGGGCCTCGGGGAACTCCGTCTCGCAGGTGATCAGGCCGGGCAGCCAGCTCGTCGCGGGCGGCAGCGCCAGGGTGTGCGCGGCCGGCGGGTCCGGCACGCTCCCGTCGGCGAGGCCCGCCAGCATGCGGCGGCCGCCGGTGTCGGCGTCGGGCGCGGCCACACCGCGCAGCCGGCCGGGCACGGCGGGGGGCAGGGTCGTTTCGAGCATGGTGGGTTCTCCGCTGGTCCTGGTGCGGCGGGAAGGAAGGCGGGGGAGGAAGGCGCGGGAAGGCGGGCGCGAGAGGCGGGCGCCGGGGGGCGAGAAGGCGCGGGCAGGCGGCCCGGGCGGGGCCGAGGGGCCCCGCCCCGGGCGCGGGCCCGCCGCCGCCCGTCACGGGGGAGCCGGTATCCGGCGCGGCGGCGGGCCGTTCGGGTCCGGCTCAGCCGGCGGCGGGCCGGTCCGCCGCGGCCGCCCCGGGCTCCTGCGCGGTGCGGCCGAGGTCGACCACCGAGGCGATGTCGCGGCGGCGGAAGTCCATCTCCCGCGCGGTCAGCGCGTCCACGGCCGCCTTGTCGTCCAGCTCGCGCAGCGCGGCCTCGTCCACCGACTGGAAGCCGAGGACGCCCATCTTCTGCAGGGCCTCCTGCACCCGCGGCCCGAACATCCCGATCTCCTTGAGGCCGGGCACGATCCGCATGAAGACCAGCCGGCGGAACTCCCGCTTCGCGGGGGAGCGCCGGGAGGCCTTGATGGCCTCCTCGCCGTAGCCGAGGGTGTTCCAGATGTCGTCGTCGACGTACCGGTCGCGCAGCGCCCAGCAGCCCTCGACCACGAAGTCCTCGCGCTCGCGCAGCTCCGACTCGCTCAGCTGCGGGTAGTACTCGCGCAGCAGCAGCCGCCCGAAGGCCACGTGCCGGGCCTCGTCGCGTGCCACGTACGCGCTGAACGCCCGGGCCAGCGGGTCCTGCAGCCGCTCGCGGTGCACCCCGAAGGTGGCCAGGCCCATGTTCTCGACCAGGATGTGCGCCGCCAGCACGCCGAAGTCCCAGCGCGGTTCGCGCATCGCGTGCTCGAACATGGACGCGATCGAGGGGGACAGCCCGTACCGCAGCCCGATCTTGGTGTGCAGGAAGCGGTTGAACCCCTCGACGTGCCGGGCCTCGTCCATCAGCTGGGTGGCCGCGTACAGCTTGGAGTCCAGGTCGTCGACGGTCAGCAGGATCTTGCCGACCGCGATCAGCGCGGCCTGCTCGGAGTGCAGGAACTGCGAGTACAGCCAGCCGCTGGAGTGCTTGCGCACCAGCTGCCGCTCCTCCGGCGGCAGCCGGTCCCACAGCTTCGAGCCCGCGATGGAGATGAAGTCGTCCGGCAGGCCCAGCGGGTCGTCCGGGTCCACCTCGTGGTCCCAGTCCAGCCGCTCGTCCATGTCCCACTGACGCTGCTTGCCCTGCGTGTACAGGCGCACCATCTTGTCGTTGCGCCGGTCGTAGTCCCACTGGATCACGGCGTTGCCGTGGACCGGGACGGCCCACTCGCCGGCCAGCGCCGTCAGGATCTCCGGACGGGTGTAGTCGGTGGTGGTGGTCATCGGGGGTCCTCCGGTTCGTTGATCGTCCGGTGGGCCAGCTCCCGCAGCCGGGGCCGCAGGGCCTTGCCCGCCGGGTTGCGCGGGATCGCGTCCACCCGCAGGAAGTGGCTGGGCCGCTTGTAGGCGGCCAGTTGCCCGATGCACAGCGCCAGCAGCCCGTCCTCGTCGAACTCCGCGCCGGCGGCCGGCACGACGAACGCCACCGGCGTCTGGCCCCAGACCTCGGAGGCCACCGGGACCACGACCACGTCCGCCACGAGCGGGGACTGCCGCAGCACGTGCTCGACCTCGGCCGGGTAGACGTTCTGCCCGCCGCGCAGCACCAGGTCGTTGCGCCGGTCGACCACCCACACCAGGCCGTCGTCCCCGACGCACCCCAGGTCGTGGGTGTTGAGCCAGCCGTCGCGCAGCACCTCGGCGGTGGCCTCCGGCTTCTTCCAGTAGCCCTGCATCAGGCCGGCGCCGGCGACGTGCAGCTCGCCGACGGTGCCGGCGGGCACCGGCGCCCCGGCGGAGTCCGCGACCTTCAGCGCGGTGCCCAGCATCGGCCGGCCCACGCACACCGCCCCGGGTACGGGCGGCTCGCCCACCGGGGTCCCGGGGGCGAGGGACACCACCGGGCCGCCGCCCTCGGTGATACCGAAGACCGTCTGGAGCCGCACGCCCAGCCGGCCGGCGGCCTCCCGGGCCAGGTCCGCGGGCATCGGGGCGGCCCCGTGCAGCAGCAGCCGCAGCGCCGCCAGATCGGTGCCGTCCAGGCCCTTGGCGTCCAGCAGCAGCCGGACCATCGAGGGCACCAGGAAGGCGTGCCCGATCCGCCAGCGCTCCAGGGCCGCCAGGCAGCCCTGCGGGGTGAAGCGGTCCAGCACGCAGACCGTGCCGCCGGCCGCCAGGTGGTCCAGGGCGATCACCACGCTGCCGTGGAAGAGCGGCCCGGCGTTCAGGAACGCCGTGTCCGCGTCCGGCCGGACGTCCGCCAGCCAGGACAGCGCGTTGAGCTGGAGGGAGCGCTGGTCGACGACCACGCCCTTGGCCGCCCCGGTGGTCGCCGAGGTGTGCAGGATCATGACCGGGTCGGCCAGCGTGCCGGCCCCCTCGGCCACCGGCTCGGCGGCGTCCGGCAGCGCGGCGACGGTGGCGACGTCGGTGAGCACGAGCATGGGGTAGAGCCCGTCGAGCCGCACCAGCTGCTCGCCCTCGGCCACCGCCGCCACCGGCTCCACCGCCTCGACGATGTCGCCCAGCTCCCGGTCGGTGAGCGCCGGGTTGACCGGTACGGCCACCAGACCGGCCACCGCGCAGGCCAGGTACGTCTCCAGCACCTCGACCCGGTTCCCGCTCAGGACCAGGACCCGGCTGCCGCGCGGGGCGCTGCGGCGCAGCCGGGCCGCCAGCGCGGCCGTGTCCCGGTGCAGCTGCCGCCAGCTGACGTCGCGCCGGACGTCGCGCAGGGCGAGCGCGTCGGGGTCGCGTTCCAGACCCCGGCGGATGATGTGTGCCAGCCACATGGTCAGGCCGCCTCGCTGCCCAGGTCGCCGGCGCCGCCGGCGAGCAGTGCGGCCACCGCGCGGACCGAGGTCAGCTCCAGCAGCTCCTCGTCGTCCAGCGGACGCCCGAGGTGGTCCTCCACGTGCAGGGCCAGCCGGATCAACTCGCCGGAGCCCACGCCGGCCTGGGCCAGGCTGTCCTCGTCGCCGAGGCGGTCCAGCAGCCGCGGGTGGTCCAGACTCTGTCGTACCAGGGATCGGGCCAGGCTCATGAGGTCCTCCGCGGGCGGGCGCCGACGCCGACCATGGCCCAGTACGGGGCCGGTTCGCCGTCGAAGTACACAAGGGGTTCGGCGCTGTCCGTCACGCACGGCAGCAGCCGGTTGAAGCGGCTGCCGAAGCAGGCCGCCGCGAACTCGGGGGAGCGCGCCACACCGCGCTCGTCCCCGACGGTGGCCACGAAGGCGAAGACCGGGTCCAGCGACTTGTGCACCCCGTCCTCCACCACGTCGCACCAGGCGTGGTCGCTGCCGAACAGGCCCAGCAGGTAGCCGCGCCGGGCGGTGGCCTCCAGGCCCTGCGCGCGCAGCCGGTCCGCCAGCAGCCGCGAGGCCACCACGCAGTCCGCGACGCCCAGCTCCCAGGCCCGGTGGTGGTCGGCGCGCAGCGGTTCGGGCACCGTCTGGTAGACGACCCGGCGCGAGGCCAGGCCCTCGACGACCTCGTTCCAGGCCGCGTGGATGCGCGGGTCGCGCACGTTCTGGTCGGCGCCGGTCAGCCGGACGGCCGCCTCGTAGCCGCCGGTGCGCAGCGCGCCCTCGAACGGCCCGCCGCCCACCAGCTCCACGCCGGGCGCCGACAGGTCGGGCACCCGGACGGTCACCTCCGGCAGGCCGGCGCCGGCGGCGAGCGCCGCCTCCGCGCCCACCGGGTCGCCGCCCGCCGTGCGGGCCGGGTAGACGCCGACCTCCCACTCCCGCGGCGCGTACCAACTGCTGCGCGGGGCGGCGGCGAACCGCATCAGGAAGCGCAGGCCCAGCTCGGGCACGGTCTGCCCGGTCCCGCAGAACATCCCCACGTTCATCAGGTCGTCGTAGTCGAACAGCGGGCCCCGCTCGGGGTCCACCACGTGCGGCAGCCCCTCGGCGGCCAGCAGGTCCACCTGGCCGGGCGCGGCCCGCAGGGCCTGCGCGGCGGTCGCGGCGTCGGTGTCGTACCGGCCGATGTCCCGGGGGACGGTCCGGAAGCGGCCCAGCGCGCCGACGAGGGCGTCGGGGGCGGCGCTCTCCACCGTCATGCGGCGTCGTCCTCCCGCTCCAGGGAGGCCACGAACGCGGCGAGTTCGCGCACGGTCGCGGTCTCGAAGAGGAAGTCGTCGGGGATGACCACCCCGCACTCGTCCTCGATGTCGGTGATGGCGCGCAGCGCCTTGACGGACTCGATGCCGGGGACGGCCGAGAGCGGCTTGTCGGCGTCGATGCCGGTGGCGGGCACGGCGGCCTGGGCGGCCAGGGCGCGGACGACGATGTCCAGGGTCTGGGCGGCGGCACTCACGGGGTGGTTCCTTCCGAAGCGGAGACGGTCTGACGGGGGGCGGCGGGCTCGAGGGGGCCGGAGCCGGCGCCCGCCTGCCGGTAGAGGTCGGCGGCGCCGGAGCGCTTGACCTTGCCGGAGCTGGTGAAGGGGAGGGACTGGGGAGAGACGGCCAGGGTCTCCACGGCGCCCAGGCCCAGGTGTTCGGCGAGCCGCTGCCGGATGGCCTCGCCCACCGCCGCGGCGGCCTCGGTGCCGAGCTTGGTCTCCCAGATGACGATCATGCGTTCCTCCCCGTCGTCGTCCCAGGCGAAGGCCGCGCAGTGCCGGCGGTCGACCCCGGGCGTGGCCTTGACGATCTCCTCGACGTCCTCGGCGTAGTAGTTCTGGCCGCGGACCACCGCCATCGCCTTCTGGCGGCCGATGACGTAGAGCTCGCCCTCGTGCAGGAATCCGATGTCCCCGGTGCGCAGCAGTCCGTCGGGGGTGAAGGGCTGCTCCTCAGCCGGCAGACCCAGGTATCCGGCGGCCACCGGCGCGCCGCCGATCTGGATCTCGCCGACGACCCCCTCGGGGGAGGCGGTGCCCGCCTCGTCGCCGATGCGGACCTGGATGCCGGCCACCGGGGCCCCGCAGGAGACCACGGTGCGCACGGTGGGGCCGTCCGCGGCCGCCTCGGTGACCGCCTCGCCCACCGACAGGCCGGCCCGGTCCACCAGGAGGCTGCGGTACGGCGAGCGCGGCACACCGGTGGAGACGATCAGCGTGGCCTCCGCCAGCCCGTAGTTGGGCTGGACCACCTGCGGCCGCAGCCCGTAGGGGGCGAAGGTCTCCTGGAAGGCCTCCAGGCTGGCCCGGCGCACCGGCTCCGAGCCGTTGCCGCCGTAGCGCCAGGCGGACAGGTCCAGGTCGTCGGGGATGCCCTTGGCCGCGGCGGCGACCAGGTAGTCGTAGAAGAAGTTGGGGGCCGGCAGCACCGTCGCCCGGGAGGCGGCGAACTGCGAGAGCCACTGCATGGGGCGGCGGACGAAGTCGCCGGGCTGCCACAGGGTCACCGAGGTGCCGTTGCGCAGCGCGGCCAGCATCGTGAACAGGCCCATGTCGTGGAAGAGCGGCAGCCATTCGCCGAGGCTGTCCTCGGCGGTCCACCGGGTGCCGGCCTGGATGGCGTCCAGGCCCGCGTCGACGTTGTCGTGGGTGACCACCACGCCCTTGGGCGCCGAGGTGGAGCCGGAGGTGTACTGGATGACGGCCGGGCGGTCCCCGCCGCGACCCACCGGCGGCAGCGGCCGCATCTCGTGCGGCGGCTCGGCGATGTCGACGAGCGGCAGGTCCGGGACGGCGGCGGCGATCCGCGAGATGATGCGGCTGCCCACGCTGCCGTCCACCAGCAGGGCGTCGAGCTGCGCGTCGGCGGCGATCCGCCGGATGTGCCCGGCGTAGGCGTCGGCCCCGCCGAAGGCCACCGGCAGCGCCAGCGGCACGGCGGCCGCGTCCAGCCGCAGCAGGGCGAGCAGCCCGCGCACCCACGGCTCGCCGTTGGCCATCAGGAGGCCGGCCCGCAGCGGCGGGCGGCCGCCGCAGGCGGCCAGTACGGCGCCGGCGGTGCGCTCGGCGCGGGCGAACAGCGCCGGTCCCGAGACCGGTTCGGCGCTGCGGGTGGGGGTGTGCAGCCAGGTGGTGTCGTGGACGGAGTCGCGGAGCAGGTTCCACAGCTGGACCATGGCGGTCAGGCCTCCTTCACGGCGGTCGTCGCGGAGTTCTGGACGGGGGCGGCGGCCGGGCCGCCGCGCTGGATGCGGCCGGCGAGCTTGCGGCGCAGGACGGAGCGGCGCACCTTGTACGAGCCGGTGACCGGCATCGCCTCCCACTCCCAGAAGCGCACCTGGAGGTCCGGCAGCCCGAAGGAGGCGGCCACCTCCTGGAAGCGGGCGGCGTCGGGCACCGTGCCCGGCCGCGGGCAGGCCACCGCGAAGACCGTGGCGTCGTCGGCGTCCTCGGCCTTGACCAGCACCAGTTCCACCAGCTCGGGCAGCGCCTCCAGCAGCTGGTCCTCCTTCTCCAGGAGGCTGCCGACCCCGTCGACGTGCTCGACGATCCGGTCCAGCAGCTCCAGCGAACCGTCCTCCAGGCGGCGGCCGATGTCGCCCATGGGCCACCAGGAGTCCTCCGGGGGCATCGGGTCGCCGCCGACGTAGCCGCGCATCCGGCCCGGCGAGCGGGTCTCGATGAAGCCGGGCTCGTTCACCGCCGCCGGCCGCCCCTGCTCGTCGACGATGCGGATCTCCATGCCGCCGCCGGCGTGCCCGACGTTGCGCGGCGAGTAGTCGGCCGACTCCTCGCGGCTGACGATGCGCAGGCAGATCGGCCCGGACTCGGTCTGGCCGTACGCCTGGAAGTAGTGGGCGTCGGGGTGTTCGGAGGCGCCCAGCAGCTTGCGGACGGTGCGCGGGTGCATCGCGTCGAAGGTGGAGATGAAGCGCTCGACGTGCCGGAAGGGGCGGTCCGGGTCGTCGGCCAGGCCCTCCCACTGGATGTAGACGTTGGGGTGGGTCTCCAGCGAGGTCGGCCGGTGCTCCAGCATCAGCCGCTTGACGTTGGCCGGGTCCGGGTCGGCGATGGCCAGGGCGGGCATCGCGGTCTCCAGCGAGGCCAGCGTGCCGGCGCAGGTCCGGGCGTGCACGAAGGACAGGTGCTTGGCGTTCAGGTCGCTGGGGGAGTACTGGTCCCGGAAGATCATGATCATCGGGGCGACCATGCCGAACAGCGAACGGGTCGAGTGGGCGGCCATCTTGGGGGAGCCGGTGGTCCCGGAGGAGTGGGTGATGACGAACCACTCGTCCTCGTCGCGCGGATCGGCCGTGTGGGGCAGCCGGTCCTGCAGCGGGACCACCCAGTTCTCGCCGCTCTCCTCCAGGCACAGGACGTTGCGCACCAGCAGCCGCAGCGCGTGCCGGGACTCCGCCAGCCGGGACAGCCCCAGCGAGTCGACGACCAGGTACGGGTTCTCCAGCCGGGCGAAGCACTCCAGCAGCTCGCCCACCTCCATGGCGGAGGACAGCAGCGCCGGCAGTGCGCCGAGCTTGCCCAGCGCGCACATCACGGCCTCGACCTCGATGTGGTTGCGCTGGACCACGGCCACCACGTCGTTGCGGCGGATGCCCGCGGCCCAGAAGCGGTCCGCGTAGTCGTCGACGGCCCGGGCGAACTCGGCGAAGGTGCGCACCGGACCCTCGTAGGTCCGCCAGGGCGTGTCCGAGAGGAAGGGCGTGTCGGGGTGCTTCTCGGCGGCCACGGCGGGCAGGACGCCGAGCGACGCGGTGGGCTCGGGTATCACGTCGAGGTTGAGTGCGGATACGTCGGGCATTCGTCTTCCCTCTGCTCGGCCTGGCGATCGCGTCCGGGCAGCACGAATGCGGCCCAGCGGCGGATGGATTGAGGTGGGGGGTGGTGCGGAAGCCGGGTGCGCCGACCCGAACGCTTCCGACACCAGACAAGAGTCGGCACCGGGCCGGGACACTCCACCGGACTTCGAGAAATTTTCCGGAGGACCTGGATCCGGCCCGGCGCCCGCCCCGTCCGGGCGCCGGGCCGGCCCCGCGCCGCCCTACCGGGCCCGGCCGAACAGCTCCCGGGCGGCCTTGGCCACCAGGTCGGGCCGCTCCTCGTGCACGTAGTGCCCGCAGCCGTCGACCACCTCGACCCGCAGGTCGTCCGCGTGCCGTTCGCCGCCCGCCAGCACGCCCGGCGGCAGCATGAAGTCCTGCTCGCCCGCCAGGATCACCGTCGGCACGCGCAGCCGGTGCTTCTTGAAGGAGCCCAGCAGCAGCCGGGCGATGTCCCGCAGCGCGAAGGCCCGGTGCAGCGCCTCCCCGGCCCGCGCCCGGTCCGGCTCCCGGCTCGAGCGCACGAACTCCGCCATCGCGGCCGGCTCCCACACCGCCTGCTGCACCACGCCCCTGCGCATCAGGTAGCGGGTGAACCCGGGCCGGTTGCGCAGCACCCAGCGGCCCAGCAGCGGCTGCTCCAGCAGCGCGGTGTACCAGAAGCGCCAGGACTGCGGCATCAGGCGGCGGTGCAGCGGCCAGGGGTGCAGCATGTTCAGCGACAGGAAGCCGGTGAAGCGCTCCGGCGCCTTCAGGGCGGCGTGGAAGCCGGTCCAGGCGCCCCAGTCGTGCCCGAGCAGCCCGGCCCGCTCCACCCCCAGCACGTCCATCAGGGCGAGCACGTCCGCCACCCGGCTGTCGGTGTCGTAGCCCCCGGCCGGCGCCTGGGACCAGCCGAAGCCCCGCAGGTCCGGACAGATCAGCCGGTACTCCCCGGCCAGCAGCGGGATCAGCCGCCGCCAGCCGTACCAGTGCTGCGGGAAGCCGTGCAGCAGCAGCAACGGCTCCCCCTCGCCCGCCTCCGCGATGTGCAGCCGCACCCCCCGCACGTCGGCATAGGTGTGGCGGACGCCTTCCAGCTCGGGCATCGGCGGTGTGCGGCTCTCCATGACGGCTCCCGGGGAGTGGTTCTCGAATCGGTCGCCAGGTCAGGAGGGGCCGCGCGCACCAAACGTTCCGCAGAGGTCGAAGCCGGGATTCCGGGCCGCCCGGAAAATCTCGGACCCCGGGGGAACATTTCGCGGCGCCGCCCCCTCCTGACCCTCCGCAACCGGCCCCGAAGGCCGGACACCCCACGCACCCCCGTCGTCAGGAGAAGACCGTGACACGCAGGCGAGGCTTCGCCGAAGCCGCCGGACGCTGGAGCGCCACCCACCGATGGGCGGCGGTGCTGCTGTGGCTGGCGTTCGTCGTCGTCGCCACCCTCGCCGGCTCCGTCCTCACCCAGCAGTCGCCCACCCCGGCCGAGTTGACCAACGGCGAGGCCCGCCGGGCGGAGCGCATCCTGGAGGACGTCGGCCTGGACCTGCCCGCCCACGAAGTGGTGCTGGTGCGGTCCGCACACGAGAAGGCCGGCTCGCCCGCCTTCGCCGCCGCCCTCACCGATGTGGTGCGGCGCCTGGACGCCACCGGCAAGGTCCGCGACGTCGTCTCGCCCCTGGACCCGGCCGGCCGCGGCGCCGTCGCCGCGGACGGGCACGCGGCGCTGGTCCAGTTCGACATGGCCGGTGACGCCGTGAAGGCCAAGGAGGAGGTCCAGCCGGTCCTCGACGCCGTCGCCGCCGCCGGCCGGGCCCACCCCGGCATCACCGCCGAGCAGTTCGGCGAGGCCTCTTTCGCCCACACGTACGAGGAGAAGCTGCACACCGACTACTCCAACGCCGAGCTGGTCTCCTTCCCGGTGACCCTCGGCATCCTCTTCGTCGCCTTCGGCGCCCTGGTCGCCGCCCTGCTGCCGGTGGTCCTCGCGCTCACCAGCGTGGTCGCGGCCGGCGGCCTGCTGGTCCTGGCCAGCCAGGTCGTGCACATCGACCAGAACGGCGGCTCCGTCATGTCGCTGATCGGCATCGCCGTCGGCGTGGACTACTCGCTCTTCTACATCCGCCGCTTCCGCGAGGAGCGCGCCCTGGGCCACGACGCCCGGGCCGCCGTCGCCGCCGCGGCCGCCACCTCCGGCCGGTCGGTCGTGGTCTCCGGCCTCACCGTCATGGTCTCCCTGGCCGGCCTCTACCTCTCCGGCAACGGCATCTTCCTCGGCATGGCCACCGCCACCATCATCGTCGTGGCCGTCGCCGTCCTCGGCTCGGTGACCGTCCTGCCGGCCCTGCTCTCCCTGCTGGGCGACCGCATCGAGAAGGGCCGGGTGCCCTTCCTGCGCCGCGCCGGCCGCGAGCGCCCGGCCGGCGGCCGGCTCTGGGGCGCCGCCCTGGGCACCGTGCTGCGCCGCCCCGTCCTCTCCCTGGTGCTGTGCGCGGGAGCCCTCGGCGCCCTGGTCGTACCGGCGTTCACCCTGCACACCTCCGACCCCGGCGTGAGCGACCTGCCGGCCGGCAGCCTGCCCGTGCTGCGCACCTACGAGCGGATCCAGCAGGCCTTCCCCGGCTCCTCCACCCCCGCCAAGGCCGTGGTGCGCGCCGAGGGCCTGGACGGGCCCGCCGGCCGCGCCGCGCTCGAGGAGCTGCGCACCGCCGTCGCGCACACCCCGGGCCTGGCCGGCCCGGTCACCTTCCGCCGCTCGGGCGACGGCGGGGTCGGCGTGGCCACCGTGGGCCTGGCCGGCACCGGCACCGACGACGCCTCCGTGGCGGCCCTGCGCACCCTGCGCGAGGAGGTGCTGCCCGCGACCCTGGGCCGGCTGCCCGGCGCCGAGGTGGCGGTCGGCGGCACCACCGCCTCCTCCGTCGACACCAACGCCCACCTGTCCGGTGCCACGCCCTGGGTGGCCGGCTTCGTCCTGGTCTTCACCTTCGCGGTGATGCTGCTCTCGTTCCGCTCGCTGGTGGTGGCCGCGGTCACCCTGGTCCTCAACCTTCTGTCGGTGGGCGCCGCGTACGGCATCGTGGTCCTGGTCTTCCAGCGCGGCTGGGGCGAGGGGCTGCTCGGCTTCACCAGCACCGGCGGCATCGCCTCCTGGGTGCCGCTGTTCATGTTCGTCTTCCTCTTCGGCCTCTCGATGGACTACCACGTCTTCGTCGTCAGCCGGATCCGCGAGGGCCACGACCGGGGCCTGAGCACCGCCCGGGCGATCGAGGACGGCATCAAGGGCACCGCCGGGGCGATCACCGGCGCGGCCGTCGTGATGGTGGCGGTGGCCGGGGTGTTCGGGATGCTGCCCCAGCTGTCCATGAAGGAGTCCGGCGTCGGCATGGCCACCGCCGTCCTCGTCGACGCCACCCTGATCCGGGTGGTGCTGCTGCCCGCCGTGATGAAGCTGCTCGGCGAGTGGAACTGGTGGGTGCCCCGCTGGCTGTCCTGGCTGCCGGCCGGCTTCACCGAGGCCGCCCCCGAGCCCGCGCCGGCGCCCGCCGCCGAGCTGCGGCGCCCCGTCCCCGCCGGCCGCCCCTGACCGGCCGGACCGCACGCACGCGAAGGCCGCCGGACCCGAGGAGGGTCCGGCGGCCTTCGCGCGTCAGCGCCCGGGCGGCAGCGGCCTCACTGCGCCGCGCACAGCCGCGCCACCAGCTCCGCCAGCTGCGCGGTCTGCGCGCCGTTCAACCGCGGGTCGCAGGCCGTCTCGTAACGCAGCGGCAGGTCCCCCTCGCGCACCTCGGGGGAGCCGCCCACGCACTCGGTGACATCGGCCGCGGTGGCCTCCAGGTGGATGCCGCCCGGCCAGCCGCGGGCCGCCCGTACGGCGGCGAAGAAGCCGGTCAGCTCCTCCCCCAGCACGTCCACGTGCCGCGTCTTGTGCCCGGTGCCGCTGGTGTACGTGTTGCCGTGCACGGGATCGCACACCCACACCACCGGGTGCCCGAGCGCCGCGACCTTCTCCACCAGCGGGGGCAGCAGTTCGCGCACCTTCGCCGCGCCCATCCGGGAGATCAGCACCAGCCGGCCGGGCTGGTGGTCCGGGTCCAGCCGGGCGCACAGCTCGGCCAGGTGCTCCGGGCCGGTGTCCGGGCCGACCTTCACGCCCACCGGGTTCGCCACCCCCGCCAGGAACCGCACGTGCGCGCCGTCCGGTTCGCAGGTCCGGGCCCCGATCCAGGGCAGGTGGGTGGAGGTCAGGTACCAGGACCCGGTCAGCGGGTCCCGGCGCACCAGCGGCTCCTCGTAGTCCAGCAGCAGCGCCTCGTGGCTGGTCCACACGGCGGGGGCGCCGGCCGGCGCGTCCCGCATGGCCATCCCCGAGTCGGCCAGCTCCCGCAGCAGGGCCAGCACCTCCCGGGCGTGTGCGTGGCCGCGCAGCAGGCGCATCGCGTCCGGTACCCGGGCCGCCGGATCGGGTGCCGGGTCGTTGACCAGGTGCCCGCGGAAGGAGGGCAGCAGGAGGTCGCCGACCCGCTCGGTGGGGGAGGACCGGGGCTTGGCGTACTGTCCGGCGATCCGGCCGATCGGCAGCACCGGCCGGTGCAGGGCGGCCCCGATGGTCCGGGCGGTGGCGTGCAGCAGGTCCACTCGGGCGGCGGTACCCGCGAACTCGGGCGTCTCGAAGGTCTCCGCGCAGTCGCCGAGCTGGACGACGAAGGCCTCCGCGTGCGCGGCCCGGGCCAGGGCCTGCCGCAGCTCCTGCACCTCGGCGGGGGAGACCAGCGGGGCGGTGCCGGCCAGTCGCGCCCGGACCCGGCGCAGCAGCGCCGCATCCGGCCACTCGGGCTGCTGGGCGGCGGCCCGCAGCCGCCAGTCCGAGGGCAGCCAGTCGGCCGGCCGCGCCGGGGCGGCGGAGGGCGGTGCGGGCAGGGGTGGTGCGTGCATGACGGGATGACCTCCGTGAGGTGGGACGGGAACGGCCCGGGCGCCGACCGGCACCCGGGCATGAAGGATCGTCAAAGGTCCGAGGACGGACGGGGGAGGGAGAGCAGGGCGGAGCGACAGAAGGGCAAAGGGACAGAAGGGCAGAAGGAGGGGCGCGGCGCGGGCGACGCGCGCGACTATCCGGCCGCGTTCACGCGTCCGGGCCCGCCAGCACGGCCCAGCACAGCACGCCCTGCGGCAGCCGCCGTACGCTCACCGGCACCCGCAGTCCGGGCCGCTGCTCGGCGTGGGCGAGGTACCCGTCCGCCCACGGCTGCAACCGCAGGTCCCGCAGGCCCCGCAGCTCGGGTCCCAGCACCGGGCTCAGGGCCTTGAACGCCGCCTCCTTGGCCGAGTACAGGACCCGCAGCCGCTCGCCGGCGGCCCGCGGACCGGCGGGCCCCCGGAGCAGCCCGGCCTCGGGGCCGGCCAGCACCAGGTGCGCGGCGGCCGCCGGCAGTTCGGTCAGCTCGAGGTCCACGCCCACGGACCGGAACCGCCCCGCGGGGCCGGCCACCGCGACCGCCACCCCGTCGGAGTGGCTGATCGAGGCGGCGATCCCGGCCGGCAGCCGCGGCCGGGGCCCGTCGAACAGCACCGCCCCGGCGTTCAGCCCGGCCGCGCGCAGCGCCCGGTGCAGCGCGCTGCGCCCGATCAGGAAGTCCGCCCGCCGGTACGGCTCCATGCCCTCGGCCAGCTCGCGCTCGGCCGCCCGCACCGCAGGCGGCGGTCCCTCGTGGACGGAGGCGACCGCGAAGCCGAGCCCCGGGACGCGGGGCCGGAAGTGCGCCAGGGCGCGCGGCAGCGGCAGCAGGGTTCCCATCGAATGCACGGCTCTTCTTCCCCGATTCCCGGATCTGGGCGCCCCCGGCACGGCGGTGCCCGGCGGACGCGGTGCGATGGCGCGGAACGCATGTGGACGGCGGCGGGCGCACCCGCGCCGGGTCAGGCGGTGAGGAGCCGGCGCTGCACCTTCCCGGTGGAGTTGCGCGGGAGTTCGTCGATGACCTGGAGGTCCGCGGGGACCTTGTACGCGGCCATCCGCTCGAAGAGGTACCCCAGCAGTTCGCCGGCCCCGCCGGCCCCGCCGGCCGCGTCGGCCTCCAGGACCACCAGGGCCAGGGGCACTTCGCCCTCCTCGGCGTCCGGGACCGCCACCACGGCCGCGTCGGCCACGGCCGGGTGCCGGCGCAGCACCCGCTCGATCTCCGCCGGGTAGACGTTGCGGCCGCCCCGGATGATCAGGTCGGTGAGCCGGTCCACCAGGTGCAGCCGGCCCTCCTCGTCCAGCCGGCCCAGGTCGCCGGTGCGCAGCCAGCCCCGGACCGAGGCCGCGGCGGTGGCCGCCGGGTCGCGCCAGTAGCCGCGCATCCGCCCGTCCCCGCGCACCAGGATCTCCCCGGTGTGCCCGGCGGGCAGCGGCCGGCCCTCCGCGTCGCCGATGCGCAGCGACATCCCGGGGATCACCCGGCCCGCCGGCAGCGCCTCGGGCAGCTCCCCCGCCGGGTCCGGGTGTTCGGCCGGGCCGAGGGTGACGATCGGACCGCCGGCCTCGGTCAGGCCGTACACCTGGCGGAAGCCGCACCCCAGCGCCCGGGCGGCCCGCGCGTACAGCTCGACGGGCAGCGGCGCCGCCCCGTACAGGACCTCCGTCACGGACGGCGCCAGGCGCTCGCCCGGGTGCGCGGCCAGGTGGTCCACCAGCGCCCGCAGCCGCTCCGGGACCAGCCACAGGTGCGTCGCCCGGTGCCGCTCGGCGGCCGCCAGGACGTCGGCGGGCCGGGACCCGGCCACCACCAGCGCGGCCCCCGCGGCCAGGTGGGCGAGGGCCAGCACCACGGTGCCGTGGAAGAGCGGCCCGGAGGTCACCAGGACCGTGCCGGCCGGCGGGGCGGTCGCGGCCAGCCAGCCCAGCGAGATGTCCTTGACCGAACGGTGGTCGACCACCACGCCCTTGGGGTGGCCGCCGGTCGCCGAGGTGTAGAGGATGGCCAGCGGGTCGTCGGAGCGCACCTGCGGCTCCCCGGCGCCCCCGTCGGCGCCCGCCGCGTCCGGGCCGGCGGCCGCGGTGAAGGGCGCGTCCTCGAAGGCCAGCCGCCAGACCCCGGCCCCGGCCCCGCCGGCCCGCTCCAGCAGGTCCGCCTCGCCGACGAGTCCGGTCACCTTGGCGTGCGCGACGATCTCCGCGACCTCACCGGCGACCAAGCCCGGGTCCACCGGGACGAACACCGCGCCCAGGTGCCCCAGCGCGAAGTACGTCTCCACCACCTCGGCCCGGTCCCGCGACAGGACGGCCACCCGGTCCCCGCGCCGCACCCCGTGCGTCCCCAGGTACCCGGCCAGCGCCTCGACCCGGGCGGCCAACTGCTCCCAGGTCAGCGTCCGCCGGGCGTCGGCGAGCGCGAGGCGCCCGCCGGAGCACTGGCGGTTCCGCTCCAGCAACTGAGTAAGCCACATGCCGTTCGCTCCCCTAGTACAGCGCAGAACCTGCTCGTCGAAAGGACTCGTCACAGGAAGAGAGAGCGGACCCGGCCGGCACACTCCCTCGGGAGGCGTCCTTTCTGCGCGCACCCCGGCAAGGGAGCCGCCCGCGGACCCGCGCGCCGGCCTATTCCGTTGTGTCTTGACCGGGTGCGGGTATGGTGCGAGTCTCGCCCGCACACAGGACAAAGAGGAGCGGTGGCCGATGACGGGTCCGCGCAGCAGCCACTGGCCGACGGTCGAACTCGACCCGGTGCGGCGCCTGAAGGTCATCGCCTCCGCCACGAAGAACGCAAATTACGCGGAACGCCTTTTCGACGAACCGGTCACCCGCCTGTGGGCCGTGGCTTCGGACCTGGAAAACGAACTCCCGCTGATAGTCCCCGGGCTGAAATCCTTCACGCTCACCGGCGCCGGCGGGGAGCGGTTCACCGGGCAGGCGCTCTCCGCCCTCGGCCACCGCGAGAATTTCGACGTGGTGCTGCGCCCGGGCTGGTGCCTGATGCAGAGCAAGGTCCTCGCCAGCGGAATGGCGGCCGTCGCCGAGGGCGGCGGCACCCGCTTCGCGTTCTTCAGCAGCCTGCGCTTCCCCGGCGGCCAGAGCCTCGACCGGGTCCGCGCCCTGCGCGCGGAGCAGCGGATCGGGGGCTACTTCGACCGCCTCCAGGAGCGGGTGCTGGCCCGCGCGCTCCCGGAGTGAGCCTCACTCCCAGGCGCTGCGGAAGGACCGCCGGGCCCGGAACAGCCGCGACCTGACCGTCCCCACGGGCACCGACAACACCCCTGCCACCTCCTGTTCGTCGAGGCCGTCGACATGCCGCAGGGTCAGCACCGCCCGGTGCTCGGGGGCGAGTCTGCGCATCACGTCGGCGATGTCCGAGGAGAGCTCGACGTCCTCGATGCCGGGCCGGTCCTCCCACTCCGCGGGCGTGGCGGACTGCCGCTGACGCTGCTTGGCGAACTTGACCGCCTCGCGCACGGCGATGGCCCGTACCCAGCCCAGGAACGCGGCGGGGGTCTTGAGCTGGTGGAGGTTGCGGAACACCGAGATCAGGGCCTCCTGCGCGGCGTCGGCCCCGTCCTGGAGGGCCACCGGCCCGCAGATGCGCCCGACGTACGGGGCGATGAGCCCCAGCAGTTCGTCCATGGCCAGCGCATCGCCGCGTTGCGCGCCCTCCACGAGCCGGGTCAGCTCCGCCAAGTCCCAGCCGCTCACCCGCGCAGCGTCGGTTTCAGTCACTGTGCCCCCCTTGTCCGATGGCCCAACTCACCGGACGGGGACGGCGCCGAACTTATTCGGTTTTAAAATGCATCAAGGAATTCCGGAAACGCCGAAACCGCTCCTGTCGCCATATTCGGGTCCCCTCCCCGGTCCTGCCTTTCCCGGGAGGGGTGGAGTTGGGCTGTCAACCCCCGTCGCGCCCAACTCAGACCCCGACAACACCCGGCCACCCTAACACCAGCCGATGAATCTGACCCGCGCTCAATTGCCCTTCCACTATGTGAGAACCGGCTGGTCGACCGGTTTCTCGCGGGCATATTCGACGGCCCGTCGACAAGGGTGCGCACCGCCGTGCACACAAGCCCCTAAAGCAGATCGAGCACGCCGAAAGGCCACCCTTCCCACACCCGCCGGGAGGCCCCCAGAGGGTCGGCGGCCACCGAGTCCACCGCGTCGAACACCTTCGTCGACCGCCCGGGCACCCGGTACTGCGCCCAGCCCGGCCGCCCCGAGGCCGCGAAGCCCACCCACGCCGCCCGCATCCGCGCCGACAGCGCCACCGCCTCGGGCGGCGGCCGCTCACCCAGCATCGCCCGCGCCAGCGGCGCGCCCAGCGTCCCGAACACCAGCGGCACGTCCAGCCCGTGACAGGCCCCCAGCCGCCCCCCGAAGACGGGAGCCGGCCACCGCAGCTCGTACGCGTACGCCGCACCGCCCGCCGCGCACTGGGCCTCCAGCAGCTGCACCGTCGGCACCCGGCACAGCCAGTCCGACATCACCTGCTCGTACACCTCCTCCGCCCCGGCCCCCGGATGCGCCTCCCGGTAGGCCCGCGCACCCCGGGCCCCGCCCGGCCCGAACGCCTCCAGCGCCCACGCTGCCCGCTCCTGGTCCACCGTCCCGAACTCACCCCGCTTGGCCATGAACAGCCGGTATTCGTCCCGGTTGTGACCGAGCAGCAGGTCCAGCTCCCGGGCCCGGCCCGCCGCCACCGCCTCCCAGGGCGTGCACGTCATCACCTCCCCGTCCACCACCGGCGAGAACACCGTCTCCGCCGCCCCCACCACCCCCCACCGCGCCCGCGCCGCCCGCCGGTCGAAGACCTCGTCCGCGGCCCGCACCAGCACCCGGGGATCCACCCGGCGCAGCTGCGCGGCGCTCGCCCCCGACCCGAGCCGCGCCCCGATCGCCCGGGCCACGTCCCCGGCCAGCTCCGGGGTGAAGTACGAGCCCGGCACGCTCTGCGCCACCACCCGCCGCAGCAACCCCGCCGCCGCCGGCACCGCCAGCAGCGCCGCGATCGACCCCGCCCCCGCCGACTCGCCGAAGACCGTCACCCGGTCCGGGTCCCCGCCGAACGCCGCCGCGTTGCGCCGCACCCACTGCAGTGCCGCGACCTGGTCCAGCAGCCCCCGGTTGGCCGGGGCGCCGGCGAGCTGGGCGAAGCCCTCCACCCCCACCCGGTAGTTGAAGGTCACCACCACGACCCCCGCCCGGGCCGGCGCCGCGCCCTCGTACACCGGGTCACCGGCCTGCCCGAAGACGTAGGCGCCGCCGTGGAACCACACCATCACCGGCAGCCCGCCGGCCGCCACGTCGGGGGACCACACGTTGAGCGTCAGGCAGTCCGGCTCCGCCTCGTCCCGCGCCCCGGCCGGCGGCGGGCTCATCCGGTCGTACTGCGGCGGCGGCGGGCCGTACGAGAGCGCCGGCCGCACCCCCTCCCACGGCTCGGCCGGCTCGGGGGCGGCGAACCGCAGCCGCCCGAACGGCGGCCGCGCGTACGGGATGCCGCGGAAGACCGCCACCCCGTGCTCCTGCCGCCCCCGCACCAGACCCTGTCCGACCCGCACCTCGACGGCCCCGTCCATGCCCCTCCTCCATGTCGCCGGCACCCGGGAAGAGCGCCGCCGGCCCCGCCGCACTCCCTCGCCGCCGGAATTCGTTGCGAGGAAATGAACGACCGGGGGAGTGTCCTGGCCCTTTCGTCCCTCTGACCCTGTGACGCAGCGACGTGAACCGAGGGAGGGCAGACGCGCATGACGGCAGCCGACACGGGCATCGCGCACCACGAGCCGACGGTCCGACCGGTGGAACCCGATCCATGGGCGGCCGTGGCCCCCCTGGTCACGGCCGCCCAGTCCGGCGACGTCATGGCCGTCAACGACCTGCTCAACCTGCTGACGCCCTACGTCAGCCGGCTGTGCCGCCCCATCGCCCTCGGCGACAGCGCCGACGCCGTCCAGGAATCCCTCATCGCCGTCTTCCAGGGCCTGCCCAAGCTCAAGGACCCCACCGCCCTGTACGCCTGGGTGCGCACCATCACGGTCCGCGAAGCCCTCAAGGTGGCCCGCCGGAGCCGCCGCGAGACCCCGGTCGCCGAGTTCTTCGACGAACTCCCCGGCCCGCGCAGCACCGAACTCGCCTCGGACGTCCACGACGTCCTGCGCCGGCTGTCCTCGGAGCACCGGGCCGTCCTGACGCTGCGCGAACTCGAAGGCCTCGACGAACGCTCGGCGAGCCGGCTCCTCAACATCTCCTGTGGCACGGTGAAGTCACGCCTGCACCGCGCCCGCAACAGCTTTCGGAAGGCATGGACGCGATGACCACCGGCTGGCCGACCGCCGAACTCAACCCCGTCCAGCGGCTGCGGGTCATGGCCGCCGCGACGGACGCCGTGATGTACGCGGAGCAGTACCTCGAGGTCCCCGCCACCGAGCTGTGGCAGGTCGCGAGCGACCTGGAGGGCGAACTCCCGCACCTGGTCCCCACCCTGCGCTCCTTCACCATGGAGCCGGGCCGCGGCGACAGCGCCTGGGCCGAGAGCCACCTCGGCCACCGGGCCCGCTTCGACGTCCTGCTGCAACCGGGCTGGTGCCTGATGCAGAGCCGGCACGTCATCGGGGCCATGGCCGCCACCCCGGAAGGCTCCGGGACCCGCTTCGCCGTCCTCGGCGGCCTGCGCGGCACCCGCCTGCCCCGGCTGCTGACCCCGCTGCGCGCCCTGGGCCGCACCCGTGCCCTGCGCATGATCTCCCGCGCCCACACGCGCACCCTGATGCGCATCCGCTGACCCGCGGGCCCGCCGGCCGGCGCCCTCCCCCTCCCCGGAGGCCGCCGGCCTCCTTTAGCGACCGCTACAGCGATCCCGGTACCCTGCGCCCGTGACCACCACGACCCCCGACCCCGCCAAGCCGGCCAAGGGCCGCCGCGCCTTCGACCGCGACCGGGCCCTGGCCGTCGCGCTCCGCGAGTTCTGGACCCACGGCTACGAGACGACCTCCATCGCCTCCCTCACCAAGGCGATGGGCATCAACCCCCCGAGCCTGTACGCCGCCTTCGGCGACAAGCGACGGCTCTTCGGCGAGGCCGTGGCGCTCTACCTCGACACGTACGGCACCCCGATCGAGGGGCCCGACGCCCGCACGGCGATCGAACGGCTGCTGCGCCACGTGGCGGTGGACTTCACCGACCCGGGGCACCCGCCGGGCTGCCTGGTCATCACCGCCGCCACCAACTGCGGGCCGGCCTCCCAGGACGTCAAGGACGAGCTGCGGGCGCTGCGGGAGCGGACCAGGTCCGCGATGGCCGAGGTCATCCGCGCCGACACCACCCTCCCGGCGACCGCCGACCCGGACGCCCTCGCCACCTTCTACGCCGCCGTCGTCCAGGGCATGAACCAGCAGGCCTGCGACGGCGCCACCCGCGCCGACCTGGACCGCATCGCCGACACCGCCCTCACGGCGTGGCCGGCCGGATGAGCCGAGCGGGCGGGCCGGGCGCCCGCAGAATCCATACAGTCGTATGGAACAAGCGTATTGAACAACCGTCATAGACGTGCGTATAGTCGATCTCGCAGGCAAGGCCGAGACCGACCGGCCCGCCACGACCGAGGGAGCACCGACATGACCACGCAGACCGCCGAGACGACCGTGATCGCCGAGACCACTCAGGCCACCGAGACCCCTCAGGCCGCCCGGACCGCCGAGACCGCTCAGCCGACGCAGGCGGCCGCCGCCGCGCTCCGGACCGCCACCCGCGCCACCCTGACCATCGACGGACGCGCCCTCTCCTACCTGGACTTCGGCGGCACCGGCCGCCCCCTGGTCGCCCTGCACGGCCACCTCTCCGAGGGCGCCTCCTTCGCCGCCCTGGCCGCCGCCCTCGGCCCCGACTGGCGGGTCATCGCCCCCGACCAGCGCGGCCACGGCGACTCCGACCGCGCCCCGGAGTACACCCGCGCCGGCTACCTCGCCGACCTCGAAGCCCTCCTCGCCCACCTCGGCATCGACCGCGCGGTCCTCCTCGGCCACTCCCTCGGCGCGATCAACGCCTCCCACCTGGCGGCCCGGCGCCCGGAGCTGGTCGAGGCCCTGATCGACGTGGACACCGCCGCCGACCTCCCCGAAGGCGGCCCGAGCCCGCTCTCCTTCGTGCTGGGCTTCCCCTACACCGCCCCCACCCGCGAGCAGCTGGACGCGGTCTGCGGCCCGCTCGCCGCCGCGGTCGGCCCCGTCACCCCTCGCCCGCTGGCCGACGGCAGCGGCTGGCGGCTGCCCTTCCACCCCCAGGACACCGTCGACTCCGAGACCCTGGTCCACGGCGACCACTGGCAGCAGTGGCTCGCCACCGACTGCCCCGCCCTGCTGATCCACGGCCTGCGCAGCCAGGCCCTCCCCGCCGCCCAGGCCCAGCAGATGGTCACCCGCCGCCCCCGCACCACCTACGTCCCCGTCGACACCGACCACTTCGTCCAGCACGCCGCCCCCGAAGCCTTCGAAGCAGCCGTCCGCACCTTCCTCGCCACCCTCTGAGCCCCCGTCACCGGGGCGCGCTCAGCCGGTGCCGGCCTTCCGCAGCTCGTAGACCTTCCCGGAACCCGGCTGCCCGACGCTCTGGTAGATCCAGGGTGTCCGAGCGGTCCCGCTGACCCGCCAGGCCGGCCAGGAGCACCCCGGGACGCTGACCCTGACCTCCTGGGCCCGCCCGCCCGGCCCCCGTTCGTACGACCAGGTCCCCGTCCCCGTGCACTGTCGCGACGGGCCGCTGGGCTCGTCGAAGGGCAGGTGCATCCCGACGTCCGAGGCGTTCACCCGGCCGTCCGCCGTGAACGTCAGGGAGCCTCCCCGGTGGTCGACCCAGGCCCCCGGCATCGTCCCCGGCCCGATCCGCGGCGGCTCGTACCCCCACAGCCCCGTGCCGAAGCCGAGCGCACCGATCAGCCCGGTCCCCACGACCACCGCCGCGCCCCAGCCCGCCACCCGCCGGATCAGCCGGCCCGCCCGGATGCCGGCCAGCACCGCCCCCAGCGAGAGCGCGGCCGTGGCCCCGCCCCAGAAGAGCAGCAGCGGCCCCCGCGACACGTCGTTGTACGCCCCGAAGGCCCCCACCGGTACCGCCACCAGCGCGGCGACCACCACCGGCGCCCACCACCCCCAACGCCCGCCGCCCCGGCGCTCCACCACGTCCCCCACCCACACCGCAGGCACCACGAACACCAGCGAGAACACGAAGGCGAGCACCGCGGTCAGCGTCACGAGCGGCAGCAGACCCGTGAAGTCGACCGTCCCCGACGTCGAAGGCTGCGTCCGCACATAGAGCGAGGCCACCACCACCGCCAGTGCCACCTCCAGGCACCCCACCACCACGGAGGTCGCCAACACCACCCCGTATGAACGCACCTGACGCACCGTCGCCCCCTCAGCGGCACCCCCCGGCGCCCGCTCCCATCCTGCCAGCGCGACTGAACGCGTTCAATTCAACGGCGCGGGTACCCGTCTCGGCATCCCGCCCGCAGCGAGACGCAGGTCACACCGGCCCGTGTCACAACCGGCCCGGCTCGCCTGTCCTCCCTGCAACAGCGCAACGAAGAGCGCACCAAGAACGCCGAACACCGGACAACACCGAGGGAGTCCCCGCCATGAACGCTCGTCTGAACGTCGCCGCCGACCCGGTCGCCATGAAGGCCTGGAAGCACATCATCGCCGCGAGCAAGGCCCTGGGGGAGTCGACCCTGCCGGCCGCGACCCGCGAGCTGGTCATGCTGCGCGCCAGCCAGATCAACGGCTGCGCCGCCTGCATCGACATGCACACCAAGGAGGCCTTCGCCGCCGGCGAGGAGGCGGTCCGCCTGCACCTGGTCGTGGCCTGGCGCGAGGCCACCGTCTTCACCGACGCCGAACGCGCCGCCCTGGAACTGACCGAGGAGGCCACCCGCATCGCCGACGCGGCCGGCGGCGTCAGCGACGAGGTCTGGGCGAACGCCGCCAAGCACTACGACGAGGCCCAGCTCGCCGCCCTGATCACCCAGATCGCCGTCATCAACGCCTTCAACCGCGCCAACGTCATCGTCCAGCAGCCCGCCGGCGGCTACGTCCCCGGCCAGCACTGAGGCCCGGCTCAGCCCTTCGTGGGGTGGAAACCGTCCAGCACGAACCCCTCGCCCCGGCAGGCGATCCCGTGGTGCCGGTCGCCGAAGGTGGCGTACAGACCGGTGAACGCGTCGTACACCTGGTCCAGCGGCAGGTTCTCGTGGAGCCTGAACCGCACCTGCACGTGCACCGAGGTCCGAGGCTTCAGCGTCGTCGGGGCCGGGACGGACCCGCCGGCGTTCCCCCCGGCCCGGCGCAGCGTCCGCCACGCCTGCTTCGAGGTGTCCCAGTACTGCAGGTCGGCGTACGGGCTCAGATCGCGCTCGCCCTCGTTGTAGACGTGGCTGCCCAGTTCCCCGCTGAGTTTGAAGGACTTCATCTCGAAGGCCGAGGCGTTGGTGACCGTCGCGGTGTACCGCGTCCAGCGGCTGCCGAGCGCGACCGGCCCCGGCACGCCGAAGGTCCGGCCCTGGAAGACGTTGTGGTGGGGGTAGTCCCCGGTGCCGGTGTCGACCTCGCTGCACGTCGGCGTCTTCCCGGTGGCGGCCCCGGCCGCGGCGCCGGCCGCACCGGCCGAGGACTGCCCGGCGCGGCGGATGGTGAAGTCGTACCACCGCTCCTGGGACGAACCGCAGGAGCCGTCACGGCCCAGGTAGTCCCCGGCGGCGACCGCGTACCCGGCGGCGGCCCGGGCCTCCTTGACCGCACGGGTGCGCAGCCTGAGCGTCTTCGTGCTGTGCGGGCCGACCGCCGAGCTGCCGAACACCTGCGCCGAGGTGGCGTCGTGGAAGCTCTTCCACCGGCCCGTCCGCGCGTCCCGGTACTCGGTCTCGACCTCCCAGTACGGCCGGTCGACCGGCGCGGCGGAGGTGACGGACAGGAAGGGCTGGGTCCGCTCGAGGGTCTTCCCGGTGGTGTTCGTCAGCGTGGCGGTGAACGGGCTCCACGCACCGCCCGCGGTCAGCACCCGCGGCAGCCCGTGCAGCGCCACCCGCAACCGCCCCGACTCGAACGCACACCCCTGCCCCGCCGCCGCCCCGCTCCCGGCGGACCGTACCTCCGTCGCCGAAGCCCCCGGCGCCGCCAGCAGCCCGACCCCCACCACACCCGCCGCCACGATCCGACGTACCTTCATCGACCAACCCCCGAGCCTCGGACGACCGTTGTCCCGTGTACGACTTCCGGGGCCCCCGAACGGTTGCCCCAGGAGACGATCGCCCCGCAGAAGCCGCTCCGGTCCGCACCGGCCCGGCCGACCCGCTCCCTGTCACACCCGGTGGGGCGCCGATGTGACAACCGCTGTGACACCGCGCCCGTCACATGCCCTGACCTGGGACGCGAGCCCTCCACCCGCCACCCCGTCCCCGCGGTGTCACACATGTCACGACCGCTGGAACCACCCGCGTGCATCGTGCATCCTTCTCCCTGCAGCCGCCCGTCAGAGGCGGCCGTCCTGGGGGAAGACCATGCCGGAGATGTCGGGTATCAGCGGTGCGTTCGGCGCCGTCTTCGGCCTGGTGGGCCTGCTGTTCGCGGCCGGCGGGGCGACCATGGCGGTCGTCCAGGTCCGCCGCGTCCGCGCGATCGGCCACACCCGCGCACACGGCCTGACCGCCGAGGCCCGGTGCCTGGAGACGTACGTGACCCAGTACCGGGACTCCGAGGGCCACCGGCGCACCCGGCGCCACGTGATCCTCGGCTTCCGGACCCGCGACGGGCAGGACGTCCGCGTCGAGGACCAGAGCGGGGTGCCGCGCGTGGTCGGCGACTTCGTCCCGGTCCACTACCTGCCCGACCGCCCCCAGCAGGCCGTGGCGGCCGGACCGGTGGCGCCCGGGGTCCAGCTCGCCACCTGGTTCGGCGTCGCGTTCTGCACGGTCTTCGCCTGCCTCGGCCTGTTCTTCGCCGGCATCGGCTTCGGCATCGGCTCCCTGGACCTGGGCCCGTCCCCGGACCCCGCCGCCCCCACCGACTTCTTCCCGGAACCGGTCACCTTCCCCTGAGGCGCCTCTGACGGCCCCGACTACGCCGGCCCCAGCAGCCGGTCCACCAGCAACTCCGGGTACCCCGACGCCGGCAGCTCGATGCCGAAGATCGTCCGGATGTAGAAGGGGGCGATCAGCTGGTCGAGGATCTGCTCCAGCGGCGGCGCCTGCTCGCCGCGGGCCGCGGCGCGCTCCCGGATCTGCTCGATGGACCGCATGCGGCGTTCGAACTGGCCGGCCCGCTCGCCCTCCGGCAGGGCGGACCCCGGCATGGACAGCACCACGGCGCGCACCAGGGCGCGCCCCTCCGGCGTCCGCATGCTCGCGACGCTGGCCTCCGCCCAGGCGATGAGGTCGCCGCGCAGGCTGCCGGTGTCCTTCAGCGGTGAGTTCCGCTCCAGCCGCGTGGTGACCGTGTCGGCCAGCAGGGCGTCGAGGCCGCCCCACCGCCGGTACACGCTCGTGTGGTTGACCCCGGCCCGCTGCGCGATCGCCGGGATGTTCAGCTCCTCGCCGTCCGCGGCCGACAGCAGGTCCACCACCGCCTGGTGGACGGCCGCACGTACCTGCTCGGGACTCCTGCGCAGGCGCGGGGCCTGCTCCTTCTCACTCACACCCCCCACTTAAGCACAGATATTTGCTTCGGGCCGCCCGAGGCCCTACAGTCGACCCCACAAGCACAGATCTGTGCTTGCAGGTCTGGCCTGAGATGAGGACGCCGTCATGAAGCAGCTGCTGTTCCCGGACAACACCCAGTTCTGGTACGAGACCCTGCGCTCGATGAGCCACATCGCCTACGGCGGCGCCGACTTCGGCGAGGTCGTCGCCACCGCCGGCCGCATCACCGAGGGCGACTACGACAGCTGGTACACCGAGTGGTTCGCCACCGCCGGCCGGGTCGCCTCGGAGGCCGAGAAGGCCCTGGCCGCCGGCCACCGCGTCAGCGCCCGCGACGCCTTCCTGCGCGCCTCGAACTACTACCGTTCGGCGGAGTTCTTCCTGCACGGCAAGGACTGCGACCCGCGCCACGACCACGCCTACGACCGCTCCGTGGAGTGCTTCCGGGCCGCCGCCGCGCTCTACACCGGCCCGCGCATCGAGCCGGTCGAGATCCCCTACGAGGGCACCACCCTGCCGGGCTACCTCTACCGCGCCGACGACTCCGGCACCCCCCGCCCCACGCTGATCATGCACAACGGCTTCGACGGCACCGCCGAGGAGATGCACTTCTTCGGCGCCCTGGCCGCCGTCGAACGCGGCTACACCGTGCTGGTCTTCGACGGCCCCGGCATGCCCGGCCCGCGCCACCACCAGGGCCTGGTCTTCCGCCCCGACTGGGAGCACGTCATCACCCCGGTGGTCGACTTCGCCGAGACCGTCCCCGAGGTCGACCACACCCGCATCGCCCTCCTCGGCCTCAGCATGGGCGGCGTACTCGCCCCCCGCGCGGCCGCCTTCGAGCACCGCCTGGCCGCCCTGATCGCCGTCGACGGCCTCTACGACCTCGGCCAGACCTCGGTCCGCAACATCCCCGGCCCCCGCCCGGAGGCCGAGGCCCTGCTGCGCGCGCAGTCCGCCCCCGAACTCGACGCCGCCCTCGAGCAGATCATGGCCAAGGACCCGATCGCCCGCTGGGCCCTGAACCACGGTATGTACGTCATGGGCGTCGACAGCCCCCGCGCCTTCAACGCCTCCTACCTCGACTACACCCTCGCCGACGGCATCGCCGAGCGGATCCAGTGCCCCACCCTGGTCTGCGACGCCGAACAGGACGAGTTCTTCAAGGGCCAGCCCGAGCAGCTGTACGCCCACCTGACCTGCCCCAGGACCCTGATGCTCTTCACCGCCGAAGAGGGCGCGGGCGCCCACTGCCACCCCGGCGCCACCCGCCTGGCCAACGCCCGCATCTACGACTGGCTCGACGACACCCTCGGCAACACCCGCCCCTGACCCTGACCAGCCCACCACCCCGTAAAGGAACCCCCATGTCGCACACGCCCCGGACCGCGGCTCAGCCCACCGACATCAAGTCCGCCCTCACGGACCTGCTCCTCAACCCCGACCTCACCCTCGCCGAGGCCGCCGACCGCCACTTCACCCCCGACTACCGCCAGCGCACCGACGGCGCATGGGCCGACCGCGACCAGTTCCTCGACCACATCGCCCACCTGCGCACCCTGATCGCCACCGCCGAGATCGAGGTCCACGAAGAACTCCGCGACGGCCTCGGGTACGCCGACCGCCACACCTGCCACGTCACGAAGAAGGACGGCACCACGGTCACCATGGAGGTCTACCTCTTCGCCACCCTCTCCCCGGACGGCCGCTTCCACCGCATAGAGGAGACCACCTTGATGCTCAAGGGCTCCGACACCGACCGCACCCTCGGCAGCGCCCGCTGACCCCCGGCCCGGCCGGCTCTAGTCCGGCTGCCCACCGCGGTCGTACCGGCGCTGTCCACGCAGCAGCCAGTTCGGATCACGCACGGGCACGACCGTGGCGGATCCCTCTTCGGCGAGGTCCGCGTCGGAGATCGCCATGATCTTGTCGAAGAACCAGATGAACCGGGCGAACCGCAGCGCGGCGAAGACCATGGCGTACTCGAAGACGAAGCGGGCCGAGAGGGGATCGCCGTCCCGGTCGAGCGAGAGGGCGGCCAGGAGCAGCGCGCACGCCCATGCGGTTCCCTGCAGCAGGCTGCGCCAGGTCCGTCTGAGCTCGCCCGGCCGTTGCCGCTGCCGTACCGCGCGCAGCCGTTCGCCGTTGGCCGTGGTGTAGATGGCGATGGCGATGGCGCTGAGACCGCCGATGGCCGACACGGCGCCGGTCGCCGCCGCGTACAGGTCGGTGCGCTGAGCGGATCCGATCCACGCGAGCCAGTCACCCGATCCCGACGTCCGCAGGACGAGGAGGTGGGCGCCCAGGGCCGCTATCGCGACCGGGTGGTCGGCCCAGGCGCACTCGACCCACCGGTCGACGATGCTCGTACGGACGGCCACCCGATCCCCCCACGCCTAGGCCATGACTGCCCCGCGTCCACCGCGAGTCGGAGCGCGTCCTCGTGCTCGGCCGCTGCTGCCAGGATGGCATCCACCGCTGACACGATCCGGATCGAGTTGCCTTCCGCGTCCGTGGCGGGCACCCGCTTCTTGGCCGTGATGCTGTGCTCGGCCAGCTCGACGAGCCGGGTCTGTTCCGGGCCGCCGGGGTCCGCGTACACGAGCTGGGCCCGGGCGCGTTCGGCGCCGCTGACGACATCGGAGATCGCGTCGAGGTCCGCCAGCAGGTGCTCCCGGTGCTCCCTCAGTTCCTTCCCCCGCGGCACGGAGATGACCATCGTGACGCTGACCTCGCCGTAGGCCTCGCCGGCGACGCGGAGGAGTCGGGCCAGACCACCGCTCCGGTCCTGCAGGGCGCCCATCTTGTTGCCCATGAGCTTCACCTCGACGCGGTTCGCCCCCGCGGCGGTCTTGAGCTTCTCGATCTCGGCGTGCGAGACGACGGGGCGCAGCTGTAAATCGGCGCCGGGAAACATCTCGATGCCGTTGAGCCAGGTCTCCAGAGCCTTGTGACTGGGCGCGGACACGCCGCCCTGCATGATCCCCACCACGTTGCCGAACGGCAGGAAGCAGACCACGGAGGTCTCCAGGTAGCCCTCGTTCGCGGACTGTTCGAGTTCGCGGAGGTCGCCGGTGTCGAAGTTGATGACCGACAGCCATTCACCGGCGTCCTTCACCCGGTGCAGGAGCAGGTGGTCCTCCATGTTGTGGGTGATGGTGGTGCCCACGACCCGGTGTTCGCTCTCGTGCGAACGCGCACCGAGGGGTGCCCGGGACAGCGCCGCGAGCGCTCCGTCCCAGTCCATGAGCTCGGGAATGCGCCGGGCTTCGCCTTCTTTGACGACGACGACCTCGAAGAAGCCGACGGTGCGTTCCTTGTGGTTCAGCGTGGCCACGACGTACCCCCTCGGTCCTGCCGCCCCGGCAGCCGGGTCCTCCAGCTGCCCGGCCCTGGTTCTCGGAAGATCGTAGGCGGATTTGGAAGGCGCCGATCCGCATACGCGCACAACCAGCCACCGCCGGGGCCGCCGCACTCCACCGGCGAGTGCCGCCGCACTCCTCCGGCGAGCGCTACCGCACTCCACCGGCGCGGGCTACCGGACGACCGGCCCGCCCCCGGCCCGCCAGTCCGCCAACCGCTTCCGGATCCCGTCCACCATCGGCAGCGCGTCGACCTCCGCCGGCAGGAACCACCCCACCTCGGTCGACTCCTCCGACACCAGCAGCTCGCCCCCGACCGGCCGCGCCAGCAGGCAGATCGAGAACTCCTGCCGCACTTCCCCGTCGTCGTACGCGAAGACATGACCGGGATCGGTGTACGTCCCCACGATCCCGGTCACCTCCACCCGGATCCCGGTCTCCTCCAGGGTCTCCCGCACGGCGCACTGCCCGATGGACTCCCCGATCTCCATCTTCCCGCCCGGCAGGGCCCACATCCCGTTGTCCACCCGCCGCTGCAACAACACCCGCCCGTCCCCACCCACCACCACAACAGAGGCCGCCGGCACCAAACTATTGGCCACCGGAGCCCCCGGATCATCCTGATAGTCCCGCCTACCCACGCCTCCCACCGTCCCCTCCACCATGGATGTCCCGCCCCCGCCCCCACAGCTCCTCGACGTGCTCCGCGAACCGGTCGAACATCCCGTCGGCCTGACTGCGCCGCAGGTGCATCATGGGCGAGTCGTGGCCGACCTTCCGGGCGAGGTGCGGGGTCACCAGCATCTCGTCGTCGAACCGGAACACCGACAGGCCGATGTGCCCGCTCTCGAAGCGGGCCTCGATGTTCCGTACGTCCCGCAGGTGCTGCAACTCGTTCAAGGTCACCGAGATCCGCGTCGTCAGCGTGAGCGGCACGTCCTCCTCGGCCTCCCGTGCGGCCGTCACCGGACTGTCGGGGTCACCGACCAGGAACCGCACCCGGCACCCCGCCTCGGCCTTCCGCCGCAGCGCGCCCCTGAGGTTCGCCTGCTCGAGCCACAGGAAGTAGTTGGTGTACCCCGCGAAGGTCAGCTCCCGCTGCGCCTTGGTGATCAGGGAACGCCACAGCCCCGACGGCGCCGCCGACCGGTAGGGGAAGACCTGTACGACCTCCCGGTCGGGCCCCGTCGAGAGCACCGAACGAATCGCTCTGGGCCACAAGGTCTTCTCCTCCTCGCCTAACGCCTCGCAGGCCGCCCACCGGTGCCGGGCATGCGGGATACGTGCGGGCTCGGTGATCCACCGTCCCACCGTCTTCGCATCGACCCCACAGGCCTCCGCGAGCTGTCGTTCGGTCATCTTGGCATTCGCCAGAGCCTGGCGGAGAGCGTGGTTCACGGTTCGCCTCCCAGGGACGTCAGGGACGATTCGAACCGTAGCGACAGTACGTCCCAAACGTCCGCCAAACGCGGTGGGAACGCCCCTACGGGCGACGGAGGATCACCCTGCCGCCTCTGTGTCGACTCCGGTCCACCGCCGGCGGCGGGCGGCTCCGCGCTGCCCAGCGACAGAAGACCCCCGCGACCGTGCGACCGGTCCGGGGGCGTGGCCAACGCTTTCTCGGAGCGTCAACATGCTGCACTTTATCGCCCTGCTCATGACGCCGCTGCTGCGTCTGTGCCTCCCGCCCACCGGCCGCCATCGTGCCGGCCGCCTCAACTCGACCCGTCTGCACCGGCACCGACGCCGGGTCCTGGTCCTGGCGACGTACGGGGTCGACCTCGGCCCGCGCTTCATCCACGGGCGGGAGGCCGCCCGATGACCGAGACCGTGGTCCACCGCTGGCGCCGCGAACCGCGGTCCGTCCCCCGGGCCCGCGCCGAACTCCGCAGCACCCTGACGACATGGCAGTTGTCGGCCCTCGAGGATGCCGCCACCCTCCTCCTCTCGGAGTTGGTGACCAACGCGGTCCGGCACGCCGTCGCCCCCGGTGACCGCCATCTCGAAACCCGCTTCACCCGCCTGCCCGCCGGCATCCGCATCGAGGTCCACGACGCCTGCCCGGCCCACCCCCAGGCCCAGCCCCTGGTACCGGAACCGACCCAGGACGCCGGCCGGGGCCTGTTCATCGTCTCCTCCCTCGCCGACCGCTGGGCCGTCGCCACCCGCGAAGGCGTGGGCAAGCGCGTCTGGGCCGAACTGTCGCTCCCCGCCGAGCCGGGCGGGCGCCGTGTCCGATAGCCCGATGACGGCCTTGCGCGTCCGCCCCGGCGACCTGGTCCACGTACGGGGCGCCTGGCGCGAGGTCCGCCACGTCCGCGACGACCGCTTCCTGACCGGCGGGGCCGCCGTGATCCTCCTCTTCCACCACGGCGCGCCCCTCCGCGTCCGAGCGGGCGACCTCCTGGCGGTCCGACGATGAGCGGCCGGAACCCCCGGGCGATCGCCCCAGCAGCCATCGACACCCCCGCCGACTGGCTCCTCACACCCGACCACCGCGGCACCACCCCGATCACGGAAATCGAGTGCACCACCTGCCTGGACGGCCCGGGCCCGCTCTGCGACGAACCGACGGCAACCGCCTGGTGCCTGGCCCACGCCCGCCACGCATCCCACGACACCTTCCGCCGCATCACCACGGACTTCCACCGCGCCGTGCTGACGCCCCACACCCCCGGCGGCTGACCCCACCGCCGCCGACTTACCGCCCTGGCCGCCGCCACCCCGGCGGCCAGGGCGGGCCAGTGACGTCGTACGCCCCGCCGGAGACGTCGCTACCCGACAGCCCCCGCCACCGCTGCGTGACCCCCCACCCCCGCCCCCTCGAAGGTCCGGAAGAGGTTGATGGACTTCTCGTGCCGCGCGCGCAGTTCCGGGTTGCGGACGCCCAGGCCCTCCTCCGGGGCCAGGCACAGGACGCCGACCTTGCCGTGGTGTTCGTTGCGGTGCATCGAGCGGACCGCGCGGTCGACCTCCGTCAGGGGGTACGAGCGGGAGAGGGTGGGGTGGATCCGGCCGCGGGTCACCAGCCGGTTGGCCTCCCAGGCCTCGCGGTAGTTCGCGAAGTGCGAGCCGATGATCTTCTTGAGCGACATCCACAGGTACCGGTTGTCGTACTGGTGGAGGTACCCGGAGGTCGAGGCGCAGGTGACCACGGTGCCGCCGCGCCGGGTGACGTACACGGAGGCGCCGAACGTCTCGCGGCCCGGGTGCTCGAAGACGATGTCCACGTCCTCACCGCCCGTCAGCTCCCGGATCCGGGATCCGAAGCGGCGCCATTCGCGCGGGTCCTGGGTGTGCTCGTCGGACCAGAAGCGGTAGTCCTCGGCGCTGCGGTCGATGACCAGCTCCGCGCCCAGCGCCCGGCTGAGCGCCGCTTTCTGCGGGGAGGAGACCACGCAGACGGGCGTGGCGCCGCCGGCCAGCGCGAGCTGCGTCGCGTAGGAGCCGAGGCCGCCGGCCGCGCCCCAGATCAGGACGTTGTCGCCCTGCTTCATGCCGGCGCCGTTGCGGCTCACCAGCTGCCGGTAGGCGGTGGAGTTGACCAGCCCGGGGGCGGCGGCCTCCTCCCAGGTCAGGTGCTCCGGCTTGGGCATCAGCTGGGTCGCCTTCACCAGGGCCAGCTCCGCCAGACCGCCGTAGTTGGTCTCGAAGCCCCAGATCCGCTGCTCGGGGTCGAGCATCGCGTCGTTGTGGCCGTCGGCGCCCTCCAGCTCCACCGACAGGCAGTGGGCCACCACCCGGTCGCCGGCCTGCCAGCGCCGTACGCCCGGACCGGTCCGCAGGACCATCCCGGCAAGGTCGGAGCCGATCACGTGGTACGGCTGGTCGTGGCGCGCGGCGAGGCCGCCGGTCCGGGCGTACCGCTCCAGGAAGGCGAAGGTCGGCACCGGCGAGAAGAGCGCGCTCCAGACGGTGTTGTAGTTGACCGCGCTGGCCATCACGGCGACCAGCACCTCGCCCGGACCGGGCTCGGGCGTGGGCACGTCCTGGATGTGGATGGCCGCGCCGGGGTCCCGGTCGGCCGGCGCGACCCCCTCGAACATGCCGGTCTCGGACTTGTGCAGGACGGCGGCCCGGTACGAGGCGGGGACGGGCAGGGCGGCCGCGTCGCGGGCCGTCGAGTCCGGGGACTCGATCACCTCCAGAAGCTCGCGCATGGCACGCATCCCCCCTAATTCATCACTCATTGAAATCAACGCTTGATGAGTTCTACACCGGGCCCCCGCCCCCGGGCAACCCCCGGACGGCCGCTTGCAGCCCAACTCCCGCCCCCCGCACGGGCGAAGGTGCACCGGAACGCCTTGTCCCGCTGCAATCCGGCATGTAAAACTCATCAAGAGTTGACTTCATCATCCGAAGAATTAGGTGGTGGTCGTGTCCGATCCGCACAAGACCGAAGCTCTGCAGGCCACGGCCTTCGCGGGCATCGCGGTCATCCTGATCGTGGGGGCCCTCCTGAGCGGCGCGGCCAGACGCCTGCGCCAGCCCGCCGTCATCGGCGAGATCACCGCCGGAATCGTCCTGGGGCCGAGCCTGCTGGGGCTGCTGCCGGGGGACCTGACGCACGTGCTCTTCCCGTCCGGCGTCCGCCCGTTGCTGTCCATGGTCGCCCAGGTCGGCCTGCTGCTCTTCATGTTCACGGTGGGCTGGGAGCTCGAATGGACCGCCCTGGGCAAGGGCAAGAAGACCGTCGGGGCGGTGACCTCCGGCAGCATCGCGCTCCCCATGCTGCTCGGCTTCGGCGCCGCCGCCCTCCTCTACGACAACCACTCCGTCGTGGGCGGCAAGGAGGTCTCCTTCCGGTCCTTCGCGCTCTACCTGGCCGTCAGCATGTCCATCACCGCCTTCCCGGTGCTGGCCCGCATCCTCACCGAGAACCGGCTGGCCAGCACCAAGGTCGGCACCATCGCGCTGACCAGCGCGGCCCTCGGTGACGTCCTGGCCTGGTGCATGCTCGCCGGCGTGGTCGCGATCGTCACCGCGGCCGGCCCGACCGGCTTCACCGACACCCTGTGGCAGTCGGCCGCCTACGGCGCCGTGATGTTCGGCTTCGTCCGGCCCGCCCTGGCGAAGGCCGTCGACCTGGCGGCGGCGCGGCGCTCCCTGCTGCCGCACCTGGTCACCCTGACCACCGCCGGGCTGCTGCTCTCCGCCTTCTGCACCTCGAAGATCGGCATCCACCCGATCTTCGGCGCCTTCGCCTTCGGGCTGGCGATGCCGCGCGGCCCGAAGGAACTGCTGGAGGAGCAGGTTCTCAAGCCCCTGCACAGCACGTCCCGGCTGCTGCTGCCGGTCTACTTCATCGTCACCGGCCTGGCCGTGGACATCGCCGGCATGACCGCCACCGGCTGGGCCGAACTGGCCCTCATCCTCGCCGTCGCCATGGTCGGCAAGCTCCTCGGCGCCTCCCTGCCGGCCCGCTTCACCGGCCTGACCTGGCGGGAGTCGGCGGGAGTCGGAGTCCTGATGAACACCCGGGGCCTGACCGAACTGGTCATCCTCAACGTGGGCCTGAGCATGGGCGTGCTGGACGGCAGCCTGTTCACCGAGATGGTGCTGATGGCCCTGATCACCACCGCGCTCACCGGCCCGCTGCTGCCCCGGCTGCTCCCGCGTCCCGCCCTCGACCTCGTCGAACCTCCCAAGGACGCGCCCGGGGTCACCCGGATCCGTCCGGCCGCCGCACCGGGCTTCGCCGACGGCGGCGAAGAACTCGCGGGCTGACGCCACCGATCGGCTGACGCCGCCACCCGCCCGACGCCACCACCCGGCTCACGCCACCACCCGCCCGGAGCCCCCGACCCGGCCGGGATCCCGACCCGCCCCCGGACCGTCCCCCCACGGTCCGCCGCGTACCTTCCCTCTGGAGCGACACCGTGGAGTTCAGCTGGACCGCGGGCCAACAGGCCCGCTACGAGGACGTGCTGGCCGCGACCCGGGACGCCTTCCCGCGGCCGGACGGCGCGGGCGCCGCCGAGCCGGGCTTCTTCCGCCGCGAGGACTGGCTCAAGCTCGGTGAGATCGGGATGCTCGGCGCCAGCCTGCCCACCGCGTACGGGGGCCAGGGCCTGGGCGCCCTGGACACCGCGCGCGTGGTGGAGGCGGTGGGCCGCGGCTGCACCGACACCGGCCTGGTCTTCGGCGCCGCCGCGCACACCTTCGCCTGCGCCATGCCCCTGCTCGGCTTCGGCAGCGAACCCGTCAAGAAGCGCCTGCTGCCCGAGCTGGCCGCCGGCACGCTGATCGCCGCCAACGCCATGACCGAGCCGGACGCCGGTTCCGACTCCTCCCGGCTGTCGGTGGTGGCCCGTCCGGTCGACGGGGGCTTCGTCCTCGACGGCACCAAGAGCTTCGTGACCAACGGCCCGATGGCCGACGTCTACGTCGCGTACGCCACGGTCAACCCCAAGATGGGCTTCCTCGGCGTCACGGGCGTCGTCGTCGAGCGGGGCACGCCCGGCCTGCTGGTCGGCGAGCCCTTCGAGAAGATGGGCATGGCCTCCGCCCCCGCCGGCCGCATCACCTTCCAGGACTGCTTCGTCCCCCAGGAGAACGTCCTGGGCGGCGCCGGCCAGGGCGCGGCGATCTTCCAGTACTCCATGGGCTGGGAGCGGGCCTGCCTGTTCGCCCTCTACGTCGGCCTGCTGGACCGGCTGGTGGAGCAGTGCGTCGCGCACGCCCGCGAGCGCCGCCAGTTCGGCCGCCGCATCGCGGAGTTCCAGGCGGTGTCCCACCGCATCGTCGACATGAAGCTCCGCCTGGAGAGCGCCCGGCTGCTGCTGTACCGGGCCTGCTGGGAGATGGACCGGGGCGGCCCCGCGACCCTCTCGATCGCCCTGTCCAAGCTCGCCGTCTCCGAGGCGGCGCTCGCCGGCGCCATGGACGCGGTACGGGTCTTCGGCGGCCGCGGCTACCTGCGCGACGACGGCATCGAGGCGGCCCTGCGCGACGCCGTCCCCAGCACGATCTTCTCCGGCACCTCGGACATCCAGCGCCAGCTCATCGCGAAGGAGATAGGACTGTGAGCCTCCACCGCCCCCAGGGCCTGCACCGACTGCACCACCTCGTCGCCGACTCCGCCCGCCGCACCCCGGACGCGCCGGCCGTGCGGACCGCCAACGCCGTCCACAGCTACGCCCAACTCGACGCCGCGGCCGACCGGTACGCGGCCGCCCTGCACGCCCGCGGCGTCCGGGCCGGCGACCGCGTGGTGCTGTGGGCCCACAAGACCTTCGAGGCCATCGCGCTGATGCAGGGCGCCCTGCGGATCGGTGCCGTGTACGCGCCGGTCGCGGCCGCCAACCCGGCCGCCCGGGTGCAGCGCATCACCGCCGGCTGCACCCCCGCCCTGGTGGTGGCCGACAGCTCCGGCCTGCGCCGCGCCTCCGGCGCCCGCTGGGACGACGTGGTGCCGCTGGTCACCTTCGCCGAACTCGCCCAGGAGGGCGAGGGCCGCACCCCGCCACCCCCGTACGAGAACGCCCCGGACGATCCGGCGTACATCCTCTACACCTCGGGCTCCACCGGCGACCCCAAGGGCGTGTGCATCAGCCACCGCAACGCGCTCGCCTTCGTCGAGTGGGCGGCGGCCGAGGCCGGGGTCACCGCGGCCGACCGGCTCTCCAACCACGCGCCGTTCAACTTCGACCTCTCCGTCTTCGACCTGTACGCCGCCTTCCTCGCCGGGGCCTCGGTGTACCTGGTGCCCGAGGGGCTGGCGTACGACCCGGTGCAGCTCGCCGCGCTGCTGCACCACCAGAAGATCAGCGTCTGGTACTCGGTGCCCTCCGCGCTGGTCCTGATGATGCAGCGCGGCGCACTGCTGGACGGCCCGCCGCCGGCCGCGCTGCGGACCTGCGTCTTCGCCGGGGAGCCCTTCCCGGTCCAGCAGGTGCACGCGCTGCGCAAGGCCTGGCCGGAGGTCCGGCTGCTCAACTGGTACGGGCCCACCGAGACCAACGTCTGCACCAGCTACGAGGTCACCGACCGCGACCTGGGCAGCTCCCGGCCGCTGCCCATCGGCACCGCGGCGTCCGGGGCGCGGATCGCCCTCCACCCGCCGCGCTCGAAGGAGGGGGAGATCGTGGTGACCGGCCCGACGGTGATGCTGGGCTACTGGGGCGCCGAGCCGCACACCGGGCCCTACTTCACCGGTGACGTGGGCCGGCTGGGCCCGGACGGGAACCTGGAGTACGTGGGGCGGCGCGACCACATGGTCAAGGTGCGCGGGCACCGGATCGAGCTGGGCGAGATCGACTCGGTGCTCGCCGACCACCCGGCGGTGGCCGCGGCCGCCAGCTTCGTGGTCGGCACCGGCCTGGACGCCCGTATCCACACCGCGATCGTGCTGTCCGGCAGCGACGTCCCCGGACTCCTCGAACTGAAGCGGGACTGCGCCGGCCGGCTGCCCACCTACATGGTGGTCGACGCGGTGCACGTGGTCGACGCCCTGCCGCTGACCGCCAACGGCAAGACCGACCGCCGGGCCCTGGCGGAACTGACCGGCGCCACCGCGGACGGGGGAGGGGAGTCGTGACCGCCCCCGACATCCCCCGACTCGGCCTGACGGAGCGGGAACTGACGGCGGCCCGGGTGCCGGACTACCCGCCGCCCGAGCTGGACCAGGTCGACCTGGACACCTTCCGCGCGGTGATGGGCTCGCTGCCGACCGGGGTGAGCGTGGTCACCAGCCACACCAGCGACGGCGCCCCGCGCGGTCTGACCTGCAGCGCGGTGTGCAGCGTCTCCGCCTCCCCGCCGCTGCTGCTGGTGTGCGTCAAGGCGCCGAGCCCGACCCTGGCGGCGATCCACGAGAGCGGGGTGTTCGGGGTGAACGTGCTCGCCGCCGGCACCGACCAGACGGCGCGCACCTTCGCCGCCCCGGTCCCCGAGCGCTTCGCCGGCGTGCCCTGGCGGCCGGGCCCGCGCACCGGCGTCCCGCTCCTCGGCGACACGGTCGCGGCGGCCGAGTGCGTCCTGACCCGCAGTCACATCGCCGGCGACCACCAGCTCCTCATCGGCCGCCTGGTCTTCGGCCGCAGCGCCCCCGACCAGGCGCCGCTCGCCTTCTGGCGCACCCGCTTCTCGGAGCTGCGCCTCCAGCCCTGCCCCAAGACCAAGGGAGAGTGACCGGTACCGGGGTCTGACGGGGGCTCCGGTACCGCTCGCGCGGTGGGCCGGAAACGCCGGTGCCCGCCCGGAGTCCTTCCGGGCGGGCACCGGCGTTCTCCGCGGTCAGGCGAGGACGGCCGCGGCCTCCGGGAGGGCGGCGGACAGCAGGTCGGCCACGTAGGCGTGGAAGGCCGGGTCGTCCAGGACGAAATGGCCGCCGGGCAGCCGGGTGATGTGCACCTCGCCGGTGGTGTGGTGGTCCCAGTCGCGCAGTCCGGCCGCGCTGACCATCGGGTCCGCGCCGCCCGCGGTGACCCAGACCGGGCAGTCCAGCGGGGGGCCCGGCAGCGGCCGGTGGGTCTCGGCGAGGGTGAAGTCGGCGCGCAGCACCGGGGCGAAGAGCTCGACCAGCTCCGGGTGGTCGAAGAACTGCGGCGGGGTGCCCCCCAGTTCGCGGATGGCCGCCAGGAACTCGGGCATGGCCAGCGGGTGCAGGTCGGGGTGGAGCCGGCCCGCGGTCGGGCCGTTGCGCCCGACGGCCAGCAGGGCGGCGGGCGGGCGGCCCAGGGCCGACCAGTGCCGGGCCAGCTCGTGCCCCAGGGCCGCGCCCATGCTGTTGCCCAGCACGACGTACGGGCCGCCGGTGTGCGCGGCCGACTGTGCGATGAGGTCTTCCAGGACGCCGGACAGGTCGTCCAGGACCGGCTCCCGCATCCGGAAGCCGTGGCCCGGCAGTTCCAGCGGGACCGTGCGGATGCCCGGCAGGGCGGCCCGCAGCGAGGCGAAGGCCGCCGAGGAACCCCCGGCGTGGGCCAGGCAGAGCAGGGTGAGGCGGCCGTCGGGACGGTGCCCCGCCGGCCGGTCGGTGGTGCCGTTCGTGGTCAGGTTCATGGTCCCTCTCCGGTTCGCATGGCCGCTCCCGTCCTGGTTCCGGTTCGGGTTCCGGTTCCCGTCGGGGTGGGCGGTCGGGTGGGTGGTCCCGGCTGATCCGCCCGGGCCGGCGGCCCTGCCGGTGGGGGGCGGTGCGGCCGGGGGGCGGCGGGCAGGGCGTCCGGCGGCAGCCAGGAGAGGCGGACCCGCCGGCCGCCGCCGGCCACCGCCACCGCCGCGCGGTAGTCCCGCCGGCCCGGGCCCAGGTCGAGCAGGTGCAGCGCCCAGGCCCGGCGGCCGCTGCCCGCGGGCAGGCCGCGCAGCGGCACCGGGCCCGAGCGCCGCTCGCCGGGGTCCACCTCGACGGTGGCGAGATCGCCGGTCAGTCCGCAGCCGATGGCCTTGAGGACGGCCTCCTTGCAGGCCCAGTGGGTGAGCAGGCGGCCCGGTTCGCCCGGCGGGTGCCGCGCCGGCCAGCGGGCGGCCTCCCAGCGGGAGAGCACCATGTCCTGCAGGGCGGCGGGGCTCTCCAGGGGGTGCAGCCGTTCCACATCGACTCCGATCGGACCGTCCCGGCTGACCGCGACCAGGGACAGCCCCGCGGTGTGCGACAGGCTGACCCGCAGCGCGGGGTGCCCGGCCACGTACGGCTTGCCGAACCGGCCGGCGACGAAGCGGACCTCGTCGCTGCGGACCCCCGCGTACGCGGCGGTCAGTACCCGCAGCGCGGCATGGGCGGAGGCGTACAGCGCCCGGTGCTCGGGCACGATCCGCCGCCACCGCTCGCCCTCCTGCGGGGAGAGCAGCGCCAGGCAGCGCCCCAGGGCCCCCTGCTGGTCCTCGCGGACCGCGGGCGTCGCCCACACGTGCACCTCTCCGGCCGGCGGGCCGTGTCGCGCCCCGTCCATCGGCTCGCCCTCCTCCCAGGGCCCGTGCGGGCCGGATCCGGTGCGGCGCCGCCCAACATCCCGTTGCCTCTCGGCACTTGACGACGTGCTCGACACTAGTAGAGTTCATCAGGAAATGAAATCACCGAGTGTTGAACTCTTCAGGTGATGAGTTCAACCTGAGCCCGGTGACCGTGTCGATGCCCGCCCCACTCCCCGTGGTGGCGACCCCCACCCACCACCGCATCTCCTCAGGAGGCACCGAGTGGCCGCGAACCGCGAAGAACTACTGACCCAGCTGACCGAGTTCGTGGAGCAACGGCTGCTCGCCGACCCCGACTCGCAGGGCGTGGAGCCCGAGACCCCGCTGCTGGAGTGGGGGATCCTCACCTCGATCAACACCGCGCAGCTGCTGACCTACATCCGGGACGACATGGGCATCACCGTCCCGCCGACCGAGCTGACCGGCAGCAACTTCCAGGACCTCGACAGCCTCACCGGCCTGCTGCTGTCGCTCACCGAGTCCGCGTAGCCGGCCCGCGGGCCGCCCAGGGCCCCACCGAAACGCCACGACACACCACGACACGCCCTTCCGACTCTGAATGGAGACCAAGGTGTCCGCTACGTACGACTACGACATCGGCATCATCGGCGGCGGCCCTGCCGGCTCGACCGCAGCCTCGTACCTCGCCAAAGCCGGACTGTCGGTCGTGGTGTTCGAGTCCGAGACCTTCCCGCGCGACCACGTCGGCGAGTCCCTGGTGCCCGCCACCACCCCCGTCCTCATAGAGACCGGGGCCATGGACAAGGTCGAGGCGGCCGGCTTCCCCAAGAAGTACGGCGCCGCCTGGACCTCGGCCGAGGACCGCACCATCGACCACATGGGCTTCGAAGGCCTCAACCACGACTTCAGGGCCGCGGAGGTGTTGTTCAGCGAGCGCGACCAGGCGGGGGTGGACCGCGACTACACCTTCCACGTCGACCGCTCGAAGTTCGACCAGATCCTGCTGCAGAACGCGGAGAGCCTGGGCGCGAAGGTCTACCACGGCGTCCGCGTCAACCGCGTCGACTTCTCCGAGCAGGACCGCCCGGTCATCGAGGCCAAGATCGGCAACCAGCCGGTGCGCGTCCCGGTCCGCATGGTCGTCGACGCCAGCGGCCGCCGCACCATGATGGGCAGCCAGCTCAAGTGCAAGGTGCCGGACCCGGTGTTCAACCAGTACGCCGTGCACACCTGGTTCGACAACTTCGACCGCAAGGCGCTGGCCACCAACAAGGAGCAGTCCGACTACATCTTCATCCACTTCCTGCCGCTCACCGACACCTGGGTGTGGCAGATCCCGATCACCGACACCATCACCTCCATCGGCGTCGTCACGCAGAAGGAGCGCTTCAAGGCCTCCAAGGACGACCTGGAGGGCTTCTTCTGGGAGACCGTCGGCAGCCGCCCGGCGCTGGCCGACGCCCTCAAGAACGCCCAGCGCGTCAAGGAGTTCAAGACCGAGGGCGACTACAGCTACGCCCTCACCAAGGTCGCCGACGACTCGCTGATCATGATCGGCGACGCCGCCCGCTTCGTCGACCCGATCTTCTCCAGCGGTGTCAGCGTGGCCCTCAACAGCGCCCGCCTGGCCTCCGCGGACATCATCGCCGCCTTCCACGCCGGCGACTTCCGCAAGGACCGCTTCGACACCTACACCAAGACCCTGCGCAAGGCCGTGGCCAACTGGTACGAGTTCATCTCCATCTACTACCGCCTGAACATCCTGTTCACCGCCTTCGTGCAGGACCCGCGGTACCGCCTGGACGTCCTCAAGATGCTCCAGGGCGACGTGTACGACGCCGAGGAGCCCAAGGCCCTCGCCGCCATGCGCGACATCGTCACGGCCGTCGAGAACGACCCCGACCACCTCTGGCACAAGTACCTCGGCACCCTCAAGGCCCCGATGGCAGCCGCCAGCTTCTGATCCCGACGGTGGGGGCGCCGGCCGGCCGTCTCCGGCGCCAGCCCACCGAACCCGCGCCGAGCAGCACCCCGAGGAGGATCCCCATGCCCGCCCGCCCCGCACCAGTCCAGGACCCGGCCATCGCACTCGTCGGCGTCGGCTGCCGCTACCCGGGCGGGGTGGTGGACCTCGCTTCCTTCTGGCAGGTCCTCGAGGACGGCGTCGACGTCATCGGCGAGATACCCGCCGACCGCTGGGGACCCGAGTACGTCAGCGAGGACGGCGCCGCCCCCGGCACCGGCTACTGCCGCTGGGCCGGCACCCTCCCCGACCTGCCCGGCTTCGACGCCGACTTCTTCGGCATCTCCTTCCGCGAGGCCCGCGAGATGGACCCCCAGCAGCGGCTGCTGCTGGAGGTCTCCTGGGAGGCCCTGGAACACGCGGGCCTGACCAAGCCCGGCCTGGCCGGCTCCCGCACCGGGGTGTTCTTCGGAATGCTCGGGATGGACTACTCCCTGCTGCACGCCAAGACCCGCGGCGTGGCGGCCATCGACCCCTACTTCGCCAGTGGCAAGGAGTTCAGCTTCGCCCCCGGCCGCCTGGCCTACACCCTCGGCCTGCACGGCCCGGCCCTCTCGGTGAACACCGCCTGCTCCTCCTCGCTGGTCGCGGTGCACCTGGCCTGCCGCAGCCTCGCCTCCGGCGAGTCCGACACGGCGCTCGCCGGCGGCGTCAACGTCCTGGCCGCGCCCGAGCTCTCCGTCTTCATGAGCAAGGTCCAGGCCCTCTCCCCGACCGGGCGCTGCCGGCCCTTCTCCGCCGAGGCCGACGGCATCGTCCGCGGCGAGGGCTGCGGCGTGGTCGTCCTCAAGCGGCTCGACGACGCCCTGGCCGACGGCGACCGGGTCCTCGGCGTCATCCGGGCCAGCGCCATGAACCACGACGGCCGCAGCGCCGGCCTGACCGTCCCCAACGCGCTCGCCCAGGTGGCCCTGCTGCGCGAGGCCCTGCACCGCGCCGACGACGCCGACCCGCGCCGGGTCCGGTACGTGGAGACGCACGGCACCGGCACCCCGCTCGGCGACCCCATCGAGGCGCACGCCCTCGCCGAGGTGTTCGGCCCCGGCCGCGAGCCCGGCAGCCCCCTGTACATCGGCTCCCACAAGGCCAACTTCGGCCACACCGACGCCGCGGCCGGGGTCGCGGCCCTCATCAAGACCGTGCTGACCGCCCGGCACGGCCTGGTCCCGCCCCAGCTCCACCTGGGCACCCCCACCCCGGCCATCCCCTGGGAGGGCGGGCCGCTGCGGGTCAGCGCCGAGGCCGTCCGGCTGCCCGTCACCGAGGACACCCTGCTGGGAGTCAGCGCCTTCGGACTCAGCGGCACCAACGCCCACGTCCTCCTCGCCGCCCCGCCCGAGCCGGCCCCCGCCGACCCGGCGGACGACGACCGGGCACCCGGCCAGGCCGCACGCCCCGACCGGCAGGTGCTGCTGGTCTCCGCCCCCACCGAGGAGTCCCTGCGCACCCGGGCCGAGGACCTGCGCGCCGCCCTCGACACCCCCCGGCCGGCCGCCGACCTCCTGCACACCGCCGCGGTCCGCCGCACCCACCACGAGGCCCGCGCCGTCGTCACCGGCGCCGACGCCCACGAACTGCGCGCCTCCCTGCGGTCCCTGGCCCAGGGCGAAGCCGACTCCCGCACCGTCACCGGCACCGCCGAGCCGCGCCGCCGCCACCAGACCGTCTTCGTCTTCTCCGGCCAGGGCTCCCAGTGGCGCGGCATGGGCCTGGACCTCTGGGACCGCGAGCCGGCCGCCGCCGCCTCCCTGCACCGCAGCGACGAGGCGGTCCGCGCGGCCGGCCTGCCGGGGCTGCGCGAACTCCTCGGCCAGGGCGACCTGGCCGCCACCGAGCTGGCCCAGCCCGCCGTGGTCGCCGTCCAGCTCGCCCTCGCCGAGGTCTGGCGGGCCCGCGGACTCGAGCCCCACAAGGTGCTCGGCCACAGCCTCGGCGAGATCTCCGCCGCCTGCTGGACCGGGGCGCTCGACCTGCCCACCGCCCTCGACCTCGCGGTCCGCCGCGGCAGGATCATGGCGCGGGCCGCCGGCACCGGCCGGATGCTCGCCGTCCCGCTCCCCGAGGCCACGCTGCGCGAGCTGCTCGCGGCCGGCGGCCCGGGCACCGACGGCGTCACCGTCGCCGCCGTCAACGGCCCCGCCGCCACCGTGCTGGCCGGCCCCGCCGCGGAGCTGGAGGCCCTGGCGGCCCGGCTCGCCGCGGGGACGGACACCGGAACGAAGGTCACCTCCCGCCACGTCCCAGGCGACTACGCCTTCCACAGCCCGGCCATGGCCCCCTTCGCCGAGGAACTGCGCGCCGAGCTGACCGGTCCGGCCGGCCTCGCCCCGCGGCCGACCCCGGCCGCCTTCCGGTCCACCGTCTTCCCCGACCGGGCGCCCGAGTTCCTGGACGCCGGCTACTGGGCGGCCAACCTGCTGCGGCCGGTGCTGTTCTGGCCCGCCGTCAACGAGATCCTGGACCGGGGCGGCGCCGACTTCGTCGAGATCGGCCCGCACCCCACCCTGGTGCGCCCGCTCACCGACGGCCTGCGCGCCCGCCGCCGCCACGGCGTCGCCGTGGGCTCGCTGCGCCGCGAGGCCGACGGACCCGCCGCCCTCCTGGACTCCCTGGCCCAGCTGCACTGCGCCGGGGCCGACGTCCGGTGGGCCGACCTGACCCCGGGCCGCCTCACCGACCTGCCGCGCCACCCCTGGCAGCACGAGCAGTTCTGGCTGCCCGAGGTCACCCCCGGCCAGCAGTACGCCCCGGGCGCGGGCCCGGTCCCCGCCCCCGCCGCGCCGGCCCCCGCCGGGCTCTCCGTCCAGCTCCTGGACGCCGCCGGGCAGCCGCTGGGCCCGGCCCGGACCCTGGACCTGACCCCGGACGCGGCCCCCACGCCGGCCGACCGCCCCGCCCCGCAGACCGCACCCCCCGCCCTCCCGAGCCCGGCGGAGCCCACCCCCGTCTCCGCCGCGGACTCCGGGGCCGGGACCGCCCCTACGACGGCCCCGGCCCCGGAGCAGACCGCCCCGGAGCAGAGCACCGCCCCGCTCGACGCCGGCCCGGCCGGCGCCCCGGACCGGCTCCGCCGGACCCTGCTGCGCCGCGTCTCGCGCGTCCTCGGCGACGTCCTCGGCCAGGACCCGGACCGCCGGATCCCGCCCCGGCGCGGCTTCGCCGACATCGGCCTCGACTCCCTCAGCATCGTCGACTTCGTCGACGACCTGGGGCTGGAACTGGGCCTGGAGATCCCGGCGGCGGCCCCCTTCGAGCACCCCTGCCTCGAAGAACTGACCGACTACCTGCTGCCACTGGTCGCCGCCGCCGCCGGCCCGGCGGCGGACGAAGCCCCCGAGCCCGACCCGGCCCCCGAGCCCGCTCCCGCGCAGCCGCAGGCCCTCCCGGCCGCCGCCCCCGCGGCCCCGGTGCCCGCGGCCGCCGCGCCCGCCCCCCAGGACGACCCCGTGGCCGTCGTCGGCATGAGCTGCCGCTTCCCCGGCAGCCCCTCCGTACGCGACTACTGGCAGCTTCTGCTCGACGGCCGCGAGGCCATCCGCGACGTGCCGCCCGACCGCTGGGACGGCAACGCCTTCCTCTCCGAAGGGGCCTGGACCCCCGGCACCATGTCCTCGCTGCGCGGCGGCTACCTCGACGACGTCCGCGGCTTCGACGCCGCCTTCTTCCGCGTCTCCCCGCGCGAGGCCCGCAGCCTCGACCCGCAGCACCGGCTCTTCCTCGAAGTCGCCTACGAGGCCCTGGAGGACGCCGGCGCCGACCGGGAGCGGCTGCGCGGCTCCGCCACCGGCGTGTACGTCGGCATGAACAGCTCCGACCACGCCCAGCGGGTCAGCAGCCGCCTCCAGGACGTCGACCTCTACTACGGCACCGGCAACTCCTTCGCCGGCGCGCCCGGCCGGCTCTCGTACTTCCTCGGCCTCACCGGCCCGAGCATGGCCGTGGACACCGCCTGCTCCTCCTCGCTCAGCGCCGTGCACCTGGCCTGCCAGAGCCTGCTGAGCGGGGAGAGCGACCTGGCCGTGGCCGGCGGGGTCAACGTCATCCTCAGCCCCGTCATCCCGGTCTCGGTGTCCGCGGGCGGCGCCCTCTCGCCCAGCGGCCGCTGCCGCACCTTCGACGACGCGGCCGACGGCTACCTGCGCGGCGAGGGCTGCGGCGCGCTGGTGCTCAAGCGGCTCTCGGCCGCCCGCGCCGACGGCGACCGGGTCTACGCCGTGCTGCCGGCCAGCGTCGTCAACCAGGACGGCGCCAGCAGCGGCCTGACCGTGCCCAACGGCACGGCCCAGCGCAACCTGGTCCGAGCGGCCCTGGACCGGGCCGGCCTGACCGGCGCCGAGGTCGGCTACGTCGAGGCGCACGGCACCGGCACCCCGCTCGGCGACCCCATCGAGCTCCGCGCCCTCAGCCATGCCCTGCGCCACCGGGCCGCGCCCGGCACGGCACCCCTGCTGGTCGGCTCGGTCAAGCCCAACATCGGGCACCTGGAAGGCGCGGCCGGCGTGGCCGGGCTGATCAAGGCCGTGCTCGCCGTCCACCACGGCCGCATCCCCGCGCACATCGGGGTGAGCACCCCGACCCGCCAGGTGCCCTGGGCGGAGCTGGGCGTGGAGATCGCCGCGGACGCGCCGGCCTGGCCCGGCACCGGCCGCCGCGTCGCGGGCGTCAGCTCCTTCGGCTTCACCGGCACCAACGCCCACGTCCTGGTCGCCGAGGCGCCGCCGGCCCCGGCCGCCGCCGACCGGGCCGCCGAACCCGCCGCCGCACCGGCCCGGTTCGCGGTCCCGCTCTCCGCCGCCCAGGGCCCCGCCCTGCGGGCCGGCGCCCGCGACCTGCTCGACGTACTCGACGCGAGCGCGCGCAGGGCACCGGACCCGGCCGCCGCGCTGGCCGACCTCGCCCACACCGCCGCCACCCGCCGCACCCACCTGGAGCACCGCGCGGTCGCCACCGGCCAGGACCTGGAAACGGTACGCGCGGCCCTCGAAGCGCTCGCCGGCGGAGCCGAGCACCCGGCCCTGGCCACCGCCGTCGCCGACCGCACCCGCTCCGCCGTGTTCGTCTACTCCGGCTTCGGCTCCCAGTGGGTCGGCATGGGGCGCCGGCTACTGGAGCGCGAACCCGTCTTCCGCGCCGCCGCCCAGGAGTGCGAGGAGGAGATGCGCCGCTGGACCGACTGGTCCCCGCTGGCCTCGCTGCGCGGCGACACCGGCAGCCGGCCCTTCGACGAGGGCATCCCCCAGGAGCTGGTCTTCCTGGTGCAGGTGGCCCTGACGGCCCTGTGGCGCAGCTGGGGCGTGACCCCGGCCGCCGTCGTCGGCCACAGCATGGGCGAGGTGGCCGCCGCCTGGGCGAGCGGCGCGCTCACCCTGGCGCAGGCCGCGGAGGTGCTGTGCCTGCGCTCCCGGCTGCTGGACGGCCTGGTCGGCACCGGCGGCGGCTCCCTGGCGGTCGGCCTCTCCCGGGCCGAACTGGCCCCCTACCTCGTCCTGTACGACGACCGGCTCGGCATCGCCACCGTCAACGGCCCGCGCACCACGGTCGTCTCGGGCGACCTGACCGCGCTGGCCGAGCTGGCCGAGGAGCTGACCGAGGCCAACGTCTTCGTACGGACCATCAAGGTGCCGGTGGCCCCGCACTCCCCGCTGGTGGAACCGCTGCGCGGGCCCCTGGAGGCCGGGCTCGCCCACCTGGTGCCCGCCGAGGGCCGGATCCCCTTCCACTCCGCGGTGACCGGCGGCGAGCTCGCCGGCAGCCTGCTCACCGCCGCCTACTGGGGCCGCAACCTGCGCGACACGGTCCTCTTCCAGGACGCGGTCTGCTCCGTGGAGGACCCGCAGGACCAGGTCTTCCTGGAGATCTCGCCGCACCCGGTCCTGGTCTCCGGCGCCGAGCAGTCGCTGGCCGCCGCCGGCGTCGAACGCCCGGTCGTGCTGCCCTCGCTGGTGCGCGAGGAGGACGAGGTGGACACCCTGCTCGCCACGCTCGGCGCGCTGCACGCCAACGGCGTGCCCGTCGACTGGGCGCGGTTCACGGGGTCCGGCCGCCGCGTCGTGGACCTGCCGCGCTACCCCTGGCAGCGCAAGGAGCACTGGCTGCCCGACCTCCCGGACCTGCCGGCCGGAGCCGCCCCCGCCGCGGGCACCGGCGCGCTGCTGGGCGCCCCGGTACGCACCCCCGGCAGCCCCGGCACCACCCTGCTGCCGGTCACCGTCGACGGCACCCGCAGCCCCTGGCAGGTGTCCGGCCCGGCCGTCTCGGCCGCCGCCCTGCTGGAGGCCGCGCTGGAGGCCGCCGCGGCCACCGGATCCCCGGTACCGGCCCTGGCCGACGTCCGGTTCGGCACCCCGCCGCGCACCGACGCCGACGGCCGCGCCACCCTGCAGGCCGTCGTGGACGTACGGGCGCAGCAGATCACGCTGCGGCCCGTCGGCGAGGGCCCGGGCGCCGACCCGGCCCTGCGGGCCGGCACCGCGCCGACCGCCCCCGCCCCGGGAGTTGCCCCGGGTGCCGCGGCCGTCCTCGACGAGGAGCTGCGCACCGACCTCGCCGGTGAGTTCCCGGCACTGGAGATACGTTCCGCCGCCACCGGGGCGGACGGAGCGGCCGAGGTCGCCCTGACCCTGCCGGCCGGCGCGGCCCGCCGCCGGCTCCCCGCCGACCTGCTGCGGCTGGCGCTCCGGCTGGTCGCCGCGGGCGCCCCGGCGGGTCCCGGGGCCCGGACCGCAGACCGGCCCGCGGCCCTGGCCGCGGTCCGGGTCCGGGCCGCCGCCGACGGCACCGTCCTGCTGCGCCGCGGCCCCGTCCGGCTGACCGAGGACGGCTCCGCCGAGGCCGACCTGACCGTGCTCGACCCCGCCGGCCGGGCCGTGGTGGAACTGACCGGGACCCGGCTGGCCCCGCCCGCCACGGCCCCGGACCAGACCCCCGACGACGCCGCCGCCCGGCTCCCCGGCCTGCTCTACCGCATGACCTGGGCCCCCGAACAGCACGACGCGGCCCAGCTGCCGGCCGCCACCACGACCCGCCGCTGGCTGGTCTGCGGCGACACCGCGCACCTGGCCGGCACGGTGGCCGCCGGCCTCGCCGAGGCCGGCCACGAGGTGGTCCGGGTCCGCTCGCAGAGCGCCCCGGCGGACCCCGGCGCCGACGCCCTGGTCGTCGACCCCGCCGACCCGGCCGCCTGGCCCCAACTGCTCGCCGGCCAGGGCGACCTCGCGGCCACCGCCGTGGTCGACCTGTGGCCGCTGGAGGACCTGGAGGCGAGCGAGGACGGCTGGCCGGCCACCACCGCGCTGACCGCCGCACTGGCCGGCATCAAGGAGGCACCGCCCCGGCTGTGGGTGGTGACCCGCAACGCCCTCGTCCCGCCCGGCCACTTCGGCTTCCCGCAGGGCGCACAGGGCGGGCACGCCGCCCTCGGCCGCAACCTCGCCATGGTCCGCCCCGAGGCCTGGGGCGGCCACGTCGACCTCGCCGGCGGCACCGCCGAGGAACTGCGCGCCCTGGTCGGGCGGCTGCTGCGGGCACCCGGCGAGGAGCACGCCCTGCTCACCCACGCCACCGTGCACGTGGCCGCGCTGACGCCCTACACCCCACCGGACCCGGTCCGCCGCCCGGCGCTGCGCGCCGACGGCTGGTTCCTGGTGACCGGCGCCGGCCGGGAGCTGGCACCCCCCGCCGTCGACTGGCTGGTCGCCGCCGGCGCCCGCCGCATCGCCCTGGTCCGCACCGAGTCCGCCCCCGCGGACGGCCCGGCCGCACAGCGCCTGGAGGCCTGGCGCGCCGCGGGCGCGGAGATCCGTACCGAGGACGCCCCCGACACCGCCGCGGTGACCGCCCTCGCGGCCCGGCTGCGGGCGGACGGCGGCCTCGCCGGCGTCGTCTGCGCCGGGGCCCCCGGCACCGCCGTCGGCCCCGCCGACACCCGCGCCGCACACGTCCGCCAGGAGCTGGCCCGGGCCCGCACCGCACAGGCCCTGCACGACGCGACCCTGGCCGACCCGCTGGAGCTGTTCGTCCTGCTCGGCACGGTCGCCGGCGGCGGCGCCGCCAGCGGAGCCGCCGCCCCCGCCGACGGGCTGCTGCGCGCCCTCGCCGCCCGCCGCGCCGGCGCCGGACTCCCGGTGGCGCACATGAACCTGATGCCCCTGGAGACCAGCGCCCTGCTCGACAACCGAACCACCATGCTCCTCGAGGGCAGCGGCATCACCCCGCTGCGCGAGGCGGACCTCACCGCGGCCCTCGACCTCCTGGTCCCGGTCGGCGCGGTGCAGGTCACGGTCGCCGACATGGACTGGCAGCTGTTCGGCGCCGCGCTCGCCGACTCGCCCCACCGGCGCCTGTTCGCCCCGGTGCTGGGCGCCGTCAAGGAGAGCGCCGGCGCCGGCTTCACCGCCCAGCTCGGCGACCTGGACCCGGTGGAGCGCCACGACCGGATGCTCGACTGGGTGTGCGCGCAGGTGACCGCCGTCCTCGGGATGTCCGAGGACGACCTCCGGCCGGACCAGGGCTTCTTCGAGCTCGGCATGGACTCGGTGATGTCCCTGGCGCTGCGGCTGCGGCTCTCCCGCGACCTGTCCGTGGAGCTCGCGGCGACCGTGGCCTTCGAGAACCCCACCGCCCAGGCGCTCACCCGCCACCTGCTGGAACGCCTGGGCCACCCGGTCGCCCCGGCGGCGGGCGCCGCGCCCGCCGCCGGCCCGGGGGCGCCGGCACCGGCACCCGCCACCGGATCCGACGGCGCGCACGACCCGCACGACCCGGACGCCTCGGGCGACCTGGACGACCTGGACGACGACGAACTGCTGCGCCAGCTGGAGGCCGAGATCGCCGGCCCGCAGGCCCTTGGCTTGGAGGAGAACTGATGTCGAGTCACCCTGCCGAACAGCCCTCTCAGGACGTGCTCCGAGGCCGCCTCAAGGACTCACTGGGAGCGATACGCAGCCTGAAGGCCCGGGTCCAGGAGCTGGAGCAGCCCCAGCCGCTGGCCGTGGTCGGGCTCTCCTGCCGGCTCCCGGAGGGCGCCTCCCCCCGGGAGTTCTGGGGGGCGCTGGTGGAGGGCCGCAGCGCCACCTCCGAGTTCCCCGAGGAGCGGCACCCCACCGACGGCTTCCACCACCCCGACCCCGACCACCCGGGCACCGCGTACACCCTGGCCGGCAACTTCCTCAGCGGACCGGTGGACGGCTTCGACCCGACCGTCTTCGGCATCTCGCCCCGCGAGGCGACCGGCATGGACCCGCAGCAGCGCCTGGTGCTCGAACTGGCCTGGGAGGCCATGGAGAACGCCTGCGTGCCGCCGGCCCAGCTGGAGGGCTCCCGGGTGGGCGTCTTCCTCGGCGCCAGCACCAGCGACTACGTCCGGATGCGCCAGCAGAGCGGGGCGCCCGAGGACATCGACGGCTACCAGCTGATCGGCGAACCCAGCTTCCTGGCCGGCCGCATCTCCTACACCTTCGGCTTCCAGGGCCCCAGCATGGTCATCGACACGGCCTGCTCCTCCTCCCTGGTCGCCCTGGAACAGGCCGCGCTCTCGCTGCGCTCCGGGGCGTGCGACACCGCCCTGGTGGGCGGCGTCAACCTGATGCTCTCGCCCTACGGCTTCGTGCTGGTCAGCAAGATGCGGGCGCTGTCGCCCACCGGCACCTGCAAGACCTTCGACGCCGCCGCCGACGGGTACTCCCGCGGCGAGGGCGGGGCGATGTTCGTCCTCAAGAGGCTGCGCGACGCGGAGGCGGCCGGCGACCGGGTGCTGGCCGTGGTGCGCGGCGTGGCCACCGAGCACGACGGCCGCAGCAGCGGGCTGACCGTGCCCAACCCGGCCGCCCAGCAGGGCGTCATCACCGCCGCCCTCAAGGACGCCGGCATCGCCCCGGCCGAGGTCTCGTACGTCGAGGCGCACGGCACCGGCACCCCGCTGGGCGACCCGATCGAGCTGAAGGCGCTGGACGCGGTCACCCGCACCGGACGGCCCGCGGACCGCCCGCTGCTGGTCGGGTCGGTGAAGACCAACATCGGCCACCTGGAGCCCGCCGCCGGCGCCGCCGGCATCCTCAAGGTCGTCCTCTCCCTCCACCACGACCTGATCCCCCGGCACCTGCACCTGGAGAACCCCAACCCGCAGGTCCCGTGGTCCGACCTGAACGTCAAGGTCACCACCGAGCCCACCGAGTGGCCGACCGGCCTGCGGGTCGCCGGCGTCAGCAGCTTCGGCGCCAGCGGCACCAACGCCCACGCCGTGCTCACCGAACCGCCCCGGCCCGCGCCGCGCGGCGGCACGCCCCGCGAGGTCGGCCTGCTGACCCTGAGCGCCAACACCCCCGACGCGCTGCGCGCGCTGGCCGCCGCCTACGGACCGGTCGTCGAGTCGGCCGACCCGCGCGGCCTCGCCGACATGTGCTACACCACCCACGTCGGCCGCGCCCGCCTCAAGCACGGCCTCTCCCTGACCGGCACCCGCGACGAACTGGCCGCCGGACTGGCCGCCTTCGCCGCCGGCGAGCGCGCCGAACAGGTGAGCGCGCACGCCCCGGCCGGCGCCAAGGCCCGCCGGGTCGGCTGGCTGTTCACCGGCCAGGGCTCCCAGTACGCCGGCATGGCCACCCGCCTCGCCGCGCACGAACCGGTCTTCGCCGCCGCCCTCGCCGAATGCGTGGCGGCCCTGGACCCGCTGCTCGACGAGCCGCTGGGCCCGGTCCTGGCCGGCGAGGGCGACCCGGAGCGGATCAACCGCACCGGCCTGACCCAGCCCGCGCTCTTCGCCGTCGGCTACGCGCTGGCCCGCATGTGGGAGTCCTGGGGGATCGTGCCCACCGCCGTACTGGGCCACAGCCTCGGCGAGATCACCGCCGCCTGCGCGGCCGGGGTGCACTCGCTGGCCGACGCGGCCCGGCTGGTCGCCGCCCGCGCCCGCCTCATGGAGGCGCTTCCCGCCGGCGGCGTGATGGAGACCCTGGTCTGCGACGAGGCGTCCGTCCGGGCGGCCCTGGCCGAGGCCGGGCCCTGCCCGTCGGTGGCCATCGCGGCCGTCAACGGCCCCACCGACGTGGTGCTCTCCGGCCCGGCGGACGAGGTGGATCGCGTGGTGGCGCTGCTCGCCGAGCGCGGCGTCAAGCACCGGCGGCTCACCGTCTCGCACGCCTTCCACTCGCCGCTGATGGAGCCCATGCTCGCCGAGTTCCACCTGGTGGCGCAGAGCCTGACCTTCCACCAGCCCCGCTACCGGATCGTCTCCAACGTCACCGGCAAGCCCTGGGGCCCCGAACAGCTGCGCCCCGAGTACTGGGTGGAGCACGTCACCGCGCCGGTCCGGTTCGCCGACGGCGTCGGCGCCCTCCACGACGCGGGCTGCCGCACCTTCCTGGAGATCGGCCCCGCCCCCGTCCTGCTGGGACTGGGCGCCCGCTGCCTGCCCGAGGACGGCGTCAGCTGGGTGCCCTCGCTGCGCCGCGACCGCGACGACCTGCACATCACCGCCCAGGCCCTGGGCGCCCTGCACCACCGCGGGGCCACGGTGGACTGGGCCGCGGTGCACGGCGACGAGCAGTCCCGCCGCACCAGCCTGCCCACCTACCCCTGGCAGCGGGAGCGCTACTGGTTCAAGGAGGGCACCGCCTCCCGCGCCGGGCACCCCGCGGACGACTCCCCGGCCGCGGAGTTCGACGGCCACCTGGTCTCCGGGCCGCCGACCTTCGCCCCGGACATCGACCAGCTCCCCGGCCAGTTCGTGCAGACCGGCCCGGACGGCCGGCGCTCGGTCAGCCCCGGCGGCTTCTGCAACTGGGCCCTGGCGGGCGCCGCCAAGCTGCCCGGCGCCGTGCCGCGGCTGGTGGACCGCTTCGTGGTCGGCGAACCGCTGTTGCTCGACCCCGGCCGGCGGCCCTCCCAGGTCCGCGTGTACGTCATGCCCCAGGACGACGAGGGCCGCTCCCTCTTCCTGTGCTTCTCGCTGGCCGGCGGCGACAGCGCCGAGCAGGGGGCCTGGCGGCTGCACGCCCGCGGCTCCCTGGTCCGGCGGCCGGCCGGCGCCGGCCCCGCCGGCGCGGACCTGGACGCGATCCGGGCCCGCTGCCGGCCCGCCGACCCGGCCGGCCTCGCCCTGCCGGACTGGGCGCAGCCCGTGCTCGACGCCGTCTACCAGGGCCCCGGCGAAGTGCTCGCCGAGGTCAACGGCGCCGCCGAGGACCTGCCGCGCGGATCGCTCCTGGACCTCACCCTGACCCTGCTGCGCCAGTCCACGTCGGTAGCGCAGACCACCGCGCCGGACGCCACCGCGCCGACGGCCGACGAGCAGGCCGGACGGACCCCCGGCACCCGCCGGTTCGTACACGGCTGGCTCGACCCGGACGGCGAGGACGGCGAACTGCGCGGCGGCCTGGAGATCCTGGGCGCGGACGGCAGCGTCGTGATCGCCATGCGCGACGTCCGGGTACAGCCCCACGCGGAGGAGGGCGAGGAGAACCCGCGCCGGCCGCGCGAGGAGACCATCTGGGACCAGGAGTGGCAGCCGGCCGCCCCGGCCGCCTTCACCGACCGGGACCTGGCCGGCCGCCGGATCCTGCTGATCGGCGGCCGGGACACCGCCGCCGCGCTCGCCGACCGCCTGGCGGCCCGGGCCGCCGTGGTGGCCCTCGCCGAGCCCTCCGTCGCCGCGGTGACCGCGGCGCTGGCGGCGGACGGCCCGTACGCGGACGCCGTGCTGCTCAGCGGCCTGGACCTGCCGGCCGGCCCGTGCGGCATCGAGGCCGTGCAGCAGGCCCGCACCGAGGGCGAGCACGTCTTCCTCGCGCTGGCCCGGACGCTGGCCGGGTCCGGCGCCGCCACCCGGCTGTGGATCGCCACCCGGGGAGCCCAGCGGACCGGCGACGGGCAGGACCGCTTCTGCCTCCCGGCCGGCCCGCTGTGGGGGCTGGGCAAGGTCGCCGCACTGGAGCACCCCGAGCTGTGGGGCGGCCTGATCGACCTCGACCCGGCCGGCGGCGCGGACGAGGCCGGGCAGCTGGCCGACTGGCTCGCCACCGACACCGTCGAGGACCTGACCGCCCGCCGCTCGGGCGAGGTACTGGTACCGCGCCTGGTGGCCGCCGAGCCCGTCGACGAGGCCGCCGGACCGGCCCGCCCCCGCCTCTCCGACCTGGGCAGCTACCTGATCAGCGGCGGCCTGGGCAGCCTGGGCCTGCTGGTCGGCGAGTGGCTGGCGCGCAGCGGCGCCGGCTGCGTGGTCCTGGCTGCCCGCAGCCCGCTGCCGGACCGCGCCGCCTGGGACGACCCGGCCCTGGACGACGCCACCGCCGCCAAGGTCGCCGGCATCCGCCGCATCGAGGCCCAGGGCGCGGAGGTACGCGTCGCCGCCCTGGACGTCACCGACACCGGGGCCCTGCGCACCCTGGTCCGGACGCTGTCCGGGGCCGGCCGCCCGCTGCGCGGCGTGGTCCACGCGGCGGGCCTGTCCGAGCCGCAGTTCCTGCGCGAGGCCGACCCGGCCGTCTACGACCGGGCCCTGCACGCCAAGGCGGCCGGCACCCTCGCCCTGCACGAGGCCACCCTGGGCGAACAGCTCGACCTGTTCGTCTCCTTCTCCTCCATCGCCTCCGTCTGGGGCTCCCAGCACCTGGCCGGGTACTCCGCCGCCAACGCCTTCCTCGACTCCTTCGCGCACCACCGCCACCTGCTCGGCCTGCCGGCCACCACTGTGGCCTGGGGACCCTGGGGCGCCAGCTCCGGGATGGCCGACGACGAGGTGATGGCCTTCCTGCGCTCCATCGGCCTGCACCACCTCGACCCGGGCCAGGCCCTGGAACTCCTCGGCGAGGCGGTCGCGCAGGGCGTGGCCAACCGCACCGTGTGCTCCGCGGACTGGGCGATGTTCAAGGACCTGATGGAGGCCCGCCGCGAGCGGCCCGTCCTGCGCGAGATCCGCTCCGCCCCGGCCGCGGGCGCCGACCGCGACGGCGGCACCGGCCCGCTGACCGCCCGGCTGATCGGCCTGGCCGGCCCGGCGCGGCGGCGCGAGCTGGACGAGTACGTCCGCGCCCAGCTCTCGGCCATCCTCCGCCTCGACCTCCCCGTCCTGACCGAGGACACCAAGCTCGCCGACATGGGGCTCGACTCCCTGATGGTGATGGAGCTGATCGGCCGCTGCCGCGACGACCTGGGCCTGGAGATCAGCAGCCGCGAGTTCTTCGCCTGCCCCGGCATCAACTGGGGCGCCTTCCTGTACGACCTGCTCGAGGCCCACCACCCGGCCGCCGGCGCGCCCTCGCCGCAGCCCGTCCCGGCGGACCGGACATGACCGGGGGCCCGCCGGCCGGCCCCGAGCCCGCCCCGCCGCCCGGTGACCCCGACCGCCCCGCACCCGACCGCACCCCGACCGCAGGAGGCATCACGGCCATGCACCCGACTTCCGGCCCGTCCGACAATCCCACCTACGACGTCGCCGTCCTGGGCGCCGGGATGGCCGGCAGCCTGCTGGCCGCGATCCTCGCCCGCAACGGGGTCAAGACCGTCCTCCTGGACGCCGGCGCTCACCCCCGCTTCGCCGTCGGCGAGTCCACCATCCCCAGCACCTCCGTGATGCTGCGGATCCTCGCCGCCCGGTACGACGTCCCCGAGATCGCCCACATCAGCCACTTCGCGTCCATGCGGAACAAGGTCTCCTCGAACAACGGGCAGAAGAAGAACTTCGGCTTCGTCTACCACCGCGAGGGCGCCCGCCAGGACCCGGCGGAGATCAACCAGTTCGTCATCCCGGTGGCGCTGTCCACCGAATCGCACATGTTCCGCCAGGACGTGGACACGTACATGTTCAACGTGGCGGTGCGCTACGGCGCCGAGCCGCGGCTGAACACCCGGGTGACCGACGTGGACATCGACGGCTCGGGGGCCACCCTGGAGGTGGCCACCGGCCCCGCGATCCGGGCCCGCTACGTGGTCGACGCGGGCGGCCACAACTCGCCGCTGGCGCAGAAGTTCGGCCTGCGCGACGAGGTGCCGCAGCAGCGCACCCACTCCCGCACCCTGTTCACCCACATGGTGGGGGTCCGGCCCTTCGACGACTGCCCGGCCGGCCGGCCGCACGACAACCCGAGCCCCTGGCACCAGGGCACCCTGCACCACGTCTTCGACGGCGGCTGGCTGTGGGTGATCCCCTTCGACAACCACAAGCACGCCACCAACCGGCTGTGCAGCGTCGGCCTCACGCTCGACCCGCGCCGCTTCCCCAAGACGGACCAGGCGCCGGAGCAGGAGTTCCGGGCCTTCCTGGAGCGCTTCCCGGACATCGCCCCGCAGTTCGCCCAGGCGCGGGCGGCCCGCCCGTGGGTCTCCACCGGCCGGCTCCAGTACTCCTCGAGCCAGGTGGTCGGGGACCGGTTCTGCCTGACTTCGCACGCCCACGGCTTCGTGGACGCCCTGTACTCCCGCGGCCTGACCAACACCACCGACGTGATCAACGCCCTGGCCTGGCGGCTGATCGAGGCCGCCAAGGACGACGACTTCTCCAAGGAGCGCTTCGAGTACGTCGAGCGGCTCCAGAACGGCCTGGTGCGCAGCCACGACGACGTGGTGGCCTCCTCGTTCACCGCCTTCCGGGACTACGGCATGTGGAACGCGACTTTCCGCATGTGGGCGCTGGGCCAGGTGCTCGGCACCCTCAACCTCCAGGACGCCTACGTCCGCCACCAGCGCACCCGCGACCCGATGGTCTGGCGGGAGCTGGAGGGCCAGCCGTACACCGGCAGCCTCTTCCCGCCCAGCGCCGGCTTCAACAAGATCACCGAGGCCGCCTGGGCCGCCTGCCGGGACGTCGAGTCCGGCCTGATGTCCCCGGACCGCGCCACCGGCGAGCTGTACGACCTGCTCCAGGACGACTCGTACGCCCCCACGCCCTTCGGGCTGACCGACCCGCGCAACCGCTTCTACAACCCCAACCCGATCCGGATGATCCGCACCGTGAAGTGGGCCAAGAACCGGGCCGACCCGGACACCGGACCGATCGTGGCCAGTGCCCTGACCGGGTTCCTGCGCTCCCGCTTCCACAAGAACTGACGAAGGAGGACCGAGCCGTGACTGACAGGAAGCGGACCGCCGGGGCCCCGGACGAGCCCGCCGGGCCCCCCGCCGCGAAGGCCGGCCCGGCGCCCGCCGGCGCCGCCGACCCGACCGAGGGGGCGGCGGCCGGCGCCGCCGGGTCCGCCCTGCCCCGGACCCCCGAGGACCCGGCGCACCACCGGCACCAGGTCGCCGTCCTCGGCGCCCACCTCGGCGGCGCCATGCTCGCCGCCGTCCTCGCCCGCTCCGGCGTGGACGTGGTCCTCGTGGACGCCCCCGCCGACCGCACCACCCCGGCCGGCGAGGACACCGTCCCCTACACCGCGGAGGTGCTGGAGCTGCTGGCCCGCCGCTTCGACGTTCCCGAGCTCTCCCGCCTGGGGCACTTCCGTGAGCTCCCCGAGGAGGTCCGGGCCACCTCGGGGGTCAAGTCCAGCATCGGCTTCGTCTACGCCCGGCCCGGCGCCCCCGTCCGGCCCCGCCAGGTGGTCCAGTTCAACGTCCCCAGCGAGCACGGCGAAGCGCACCTGTACCGCCCGGACATGGAGGCCCACGTCCACGAGATCGCGGTCCGGCACGGCGCCCGCGTCCCGCGGGGCCGCGCCCCGCTGGCCGGGGTGCGCGGCCGGGCCGGCGACTTCACCGTGGTGCTGGCCGACGGCAGCACCGTGGGCGCCCGCTTCGTCGTCGACATGGCGGGACCGGACGCCCCGATGCTCGACCACCTCGGCGAGGGCCCCCACCTGCGCCCGCTGCGCCACACCACCCGGGTGCTCACCGCCCACCTGCGCGGGGTCCGCCCGCTGGAGCAGCGGGTGGACCCGGGCCCCGGCGGCACCCCCTGGACCGGCGGCACCACGCTGGTGGTCTTCCCCGGCGGCTGGCTGCAACTGGTCCCCTTCGGCGAGGTCCGCGACAGCGCCCACACCCTGACCAGCGTGGCGCTGAGCCTGGACCCCAAGCAGTGGCCCCAGCAGGACGCCACCCCCGAGGAGGACTTCCGCCGGGTGGTGGCCCGGTTCCCCGACCTGGCCTGGCAGTTCGAGCGGGCCACGGCACTGGGGGAGGGCTGGCACGGCGGCGAGGGCGGCCAGTACGCGGCCGTCCGGACGGCCGGCGAGGGGTTCCTGCTGCTGGACCGCTCCGCCGTGCGCAGCGACTTCGTGCTGGCCCGGGACTTCACCCTGACGTGCGAGCTGGTCCACGAGGCCGCCGTGGCGATTCTGGCGGCCGACCGCACCGGCGACTGGTCGCCGGCGGCGTTCCGCGGGGTGGAGTCGTTCCAGAAATCCCTGGTCGAGCACGGTGAGAGCCTGGTCCAGGCGGCGCTGGCGGCCACCGAGGACTTCCGCTTGTGGAACGCCTTCTGCCGGGTGTGGCTGCTGCACTCCATGTTCGCCGCACTCTCGCTCAAGCGGGCGCGGAACGACGCACTGGCCCTGACCTCGGAAACTCGGTGGGCACAGCTCTCGCACTATCGTGGCAACGGCTTCTGGTTCCCCGTCTACCACGGGTTCCACGCCTTGTATGAGGACACGAGCCGGGTACTGCACCAGGTCGCGGAAGGGCGTATCCCGCCCGGGGCGGCCGCCGATCGGATCTTCGGCCAGCTGCGCACCGCCGCGTTCATCCCCCCGCTGTTCGGGTTCGCCGACCCCGACGACCGGTACTACAACTTCACACCGCTCAAGCGCTTCAAGGTCCTCTACTGGGCCAAGCGCCTGGCACCTCCACAGGTCAGGCGGGTCCTCACCCGTGGCGCCACCATCCAGCCGAGCACTGAAAGGTAGTTGCCCCCTATGACGACAGCGACCGAAGCGACTGTGTTCGACGAGGCCACCGAGGAGCTGGCGCAGTCCCTGGTCTCCGTCGCCCGACGGCTCTTCACCGAGCGGGGCTACCGGCAGACGGGCTTCGCGGACCTGGCCGCCGCGGTCGGGCTGTCGGAGGGCGAGGCGGCGCGCCTCTACCCGGACAAGGCCGCGGTGTTCGCGGCCCTGGTCGAGCGGACCGTCCTGGTCTCGGGCCTGCTGGCCGGGGACCTCGCCCGGGGCGTCGACGAGGAGCTGCCGATCCGGCTGGCGCGGACGTACCTGAGCCTGTGGGAGCCGCAGGACGGCGAGGAGTCGCCGCTGGTGGAGCTCTACCGGGTCGCGCTCTCGGACCCGGAGGCCTCGAGGGTGCTCAAGGACACCGTCACCGACCGCCTCAACGGCCAGGTCGACACCGAGGTCCCGGGCCCCGACCCGCGCTTTCGCACCGCGGCCTTCGGGGCGCACCTGGGCGGACTGGCCTTCGTGCGGCACCTGCTCGGGGTGGAGCCGCTGGCCTCGAAGTCCCTGGACGAGGTGCTCGAACTGGTCGGGCCGGGCCTGCGCCACGTCCTGCTGGGCGGCGAGGAGGGCTGACGGGCGGGGCCGCGTCGGCCGGAGGTCCGGTACGGATTCCCGTACCGGACCTTCGCGTTGGGTGGCCCGATGTGCTCTCAGGGTGGCGACTACCGGCCGGTCACCTGGCGGGCGTTTGTGCTAGTTTGATTTCCACAAAGAGTGAATTCTTTTAGCGTTGTGGGGTCTGATGGACGTGGCCAAGTCCTCCGGGACATCGCAGATCGAGGCGGAAGACCGGCGCACGACCGTCGGCGGCCGGCCCCTGCCGGCCCGCAGCGGCCGCCGCCCGGGCGACAGCGGCACCCGCGCCAAGATCCTCACCGCCGCCCTGGAGCTGTTCGCGACCAAGGGCTACGCCGGCGCCACGATCCGCGCGATCGCGGACCGGGCCCAGGTCGACCCGGCGCTGATCCACCACTTCTTCACCAACAAGGAAGGCGTCTACCAGGCCGCGATCGACTCGCGGCTCAGCGCCTCCAGCATCTTCGACGACCTCGCGGGCACCTCCATGCCGCACGGCGACGTCCTCGGCCAGGGCAAGCAGTTCGCCCGCGCCTACCTGAGCTTCTGGGAGGCCCCGGCCACCCGCCTGGCGATGATCGCCATCTACCGGGTCGCCCTGACCGACACCACCACCTCCGAGGTCTACCGGATCCGCGTCACCGCCAGCAACGACCACATCGCCCGGCACCTCGGCCTGCCCGAGACCGACGAGGTGGACGCCATGATGGCGGTCGGCTCCGCGCACCTCATCGGCATCGCGGCCCTGCGCTACGTCGCCAAGGTCGAGCCGCTGGCCTCGATGGACTTCGACGACCTCATCACCTGGGTCGCCCCGGCCCTCGACGCCATCTTCGCCCGCCGCGACCCGGACGCCTGACGAGGGCGGCCGGCACCGCCCACCCCACGCGGACGCGGTACGGCCGCCGGCTCGAAGCCGGCGGCCGTACCGCGTTCTCCAGGGAGTTCCGTGGGGCCCGTCAGGCCGCGGCGCCCACGTCCGTGACGTCCTCCGGCCGGATCTTCGGCAGCGCCAGGACCAGCAGGCAGCTCAGGGAGAAGCAGCCGAGCTGCCAGAAGGCGACCTGGGCGAAGCTGTCGCTGAAGTTCGCCTTGCGCGCCTCGGGCACGGCGCTCTCGAGCACCGCCGCCCGGACCTTCTCCTTGACCTCCGGCGGCGCCGGGCTGTCGGCCACCTCCTTCTCGATGCGGGCGCAGCTGGCCGGCGTCTCGGTCAGGTCCTTCTGGTTCATCCGGTCGCCGAAGCAGGTGGTGAAGCCCTTGACCACCTCCTCCTGCCGGTCCGCCGGGACCCCGGCCGCCGTCAGGTCGCTGCGCAGCTGCGGCACCACCGAGGCGCTGGAGCCGTCCGCGTTGGAGCCGAGCAGGCCGAAGAAGAGGATGCCCGCGACGGCGATGCCCACCGCGATGCCCACCTGCTGGGCGGTGGCCAGCACACCGGAAGCGGAGCCCGCCTGCCGCGACTTGATGCCGGCCAGCATGATCCCGGTGCACGGGGCGAGGAAGAGACCGCCGCCGATGCCCGCCACCATCAGCGACGGGATGAGCTGGTACCCGTGCAGGCCGGTGCCGACCTGGTCGACCGTCACCATCACGCCGGTGATGCCGATCAGCAGCAGCCCTGCGCCCAGCGACAGCGTCCACTTGCCGAGCCGCTTGACCACGGCCGCCGAGCGGGCCGAACCGACCGCGATCAGGAGCGCGAAGCCCAGGCTCACCGCGCCCGCGGAGACCGGGCTGTAGCCGAACCCGACCTGGAAGGTCAGGAAGAAGGTCATGAAGTACGAGGGCACCCCCGCGAAGAACACGAGGCTGATCAGCAGCCCGACCGAGAAGGACCGCTCCCGGAACAGCCCCATCGGCACCAGTGGCGCGCCGTCCGGACGGTCCGTCAGCATCTTCTCGTACGCCGCGAAGCCGAGCAGCACCAGCGGGCTGAGCCCCAGCAGCACCAGCGACCAGCCGGGCCAGTCCTGCTCACGGCCGATCACCAGCGGCAGGATCAGGCTGAACAGCCCGGCCGTGAGGATCACCGCACCGACCACGTCGAGCTTGTGGCCGCCCTCGCCCTTGGACTCCGGGATCTTCACCCAGCCCACCAGCAGGGCCAGCAGCCCGACCGGCACGTTGACGAAGAAGATCGAACGCCAGTCGGCGCCCATGATGTCGAGGTCGATCAGCCAGCCGCCGAGCACCGGCCCGAGCACCGTGCCCAGGCCCACCGAAGCACCGTAGGCACCCAGCGCCTTGGCGCGCTCCTGCGGGGCGAAGGTGACCTGGATGATCGAGAGCACCTGCGGGAACATCAGACCCGAGCAGATGCCCTGGAAGACCCGGGCCAGGATCAGGAAGGTGGAGCCGGGAGCCGCTCCGCAGAGCGCGGAGGCGAGCGTGAAGCCCGTCATCCCGATCAGGAAGAGCTTCTTGCGGCCGTGGATGTCACCCAGCCGGCCACCCGTCACCAGGGTGCAGGCGAAGGCCAGCGAGTAGACGGCGACGACGAGTTGGACCTGGGCGAAGGTCGCCCCCAGGTCGTTCTGCAGCTCGGGCAGGGCGACCATCGTGATCGTCGTGTCCAGCAGCTGCATGAAGACCGCGGACAGGGTGACTGCCAGGACAACCCAGCGCGCCTTGTGCGAGGCCTGCGCTAACCCGGACGGCGATGCGGCCGCCCGCGCTCCGGCCGGCTCCTCCGTACGAACTGTGTCCATGTTTCCTCCTTGCCGTTGCTGAGGACCGGCAGGTGCCCAGCAATTCAACCACTCATGAAGTCTACGAGCATTGAATTACCGGCGGCAAGCCCGGCGGACCCCGGCACCGTGCGGTTTCGGCCAGCCGACAGGCCTGTTCGACCAGGGGAGTTGGGCGTCCTCGACCGACGGCGACCACGGCCGGAGCGCGCCGCCCGGCCGTCAGGCGACGCCGCGGTCCGGCTCCCCGAGGTACGTCGTGACCGCCGGCTCCAGGGTCCGCACCAGCGCCTCCCGGTCGCCCTCCGGCAGCGCGCCGGCCGGCAGCATCCCCATCCGCCGGGCCAGCACCACGCCCACGAACAGGCTCCCGATCAGGGCCATCCGCAGCTCGTCGTCCGGTCGCGCGGCGGCCTCGGACGGGACGAGCGCCCGGCGCAGCCGGTCGGCCGCCACCGGCAGGTCCTGCGCCGAGGTGAGCACCCCCAGGATCCGCCGCTGCTGGTCGGGGTCCTCCCAGTCCGCCGCCGCCTTGCGCAGCAACCGCCGCGCCGTCTGCGGCCCCGGGTGCGCCAGGGCCTCGCGCAGTGCCTCGGCGGGCCGCACCGGCTCGGTCACCACCGCCTCGTACAGCTCCTGTTTGGAGGTGAAGTAGTGGCCGATCAGGGCCGGGTCGCAGCCGGCCCGCCGGGCCACCCGCCGCAGCGAGGTCCCGGTGTAGCCCTGTCGTGCGAAGAGGTCCGCGGCCGCGGACATGATGTCCCGCCGGCGCGCGGACGCGTCCCGCCTCGAACGGTCCATGCCGTCGCACCCCCTGACGCCTCGTCGCTTCCGGTCGTCCGTGCGGGGCCCGGGCGCCGACGGCCCGGGCCCCGCATTAATTCAACCAGAAATGAACTCAACGTACAGTGAGTACCAAGCCAAAGACTCCTCAGCGGTGCCAGTACCCCCGGCAGCCGATCGCCGTGAACCCCGGCCCGTAGCCCACCAGCAGAGCCGGCGCACCCGCCGGCGGCGCCGACTCGTGCGTCCGGGCGAGGATGTCGAGCACCGCGGTCGCGCCGAGGTTCCCGTACTCCCGCAGCGAGTCCCACGAGTGGCGCACCGCCTCCCGCGCCAGCCCGAGCCCGGCCGAGACACCCTCGAGGATCTTGGGGCCGCCCGGGTGCAGCACCGCCACCTCGGGAGGCACGTACGGCCCGGGCCGCTCCGCCCCCGCCGAGTCGACGTACCACTCGCGCAACGGCGGCAGCGCGTCCGACGCCGCGGCCATCAGCCCGTGCGGCGACTCCAGGCGCAGGCCGTCGTCGTCCATGAAGCCCCGCAGCTCCTCCGTGCTGCCCGGCAGCAGGTACTCCCAGCTGTCGGTGATGCACAGGCCCGGACCCAGCGGATCGCCGCCGACCACGCAGGCGGCCGCGCCGTCCCCGAAGAGCGCCCGGAAGAGCATCGACGACAGCGAGGTGGCCGCCCGGTTGTAGAGCACGCTGTGCACCTCGGACGCCACCACCAGCACCTTGCGCCCCGGGTGCGCCGCCACGTACTCCGCCGCCCGGGTCAGCGCGTGCGAACCGCCCGCGCACCCCAGCGTGGTGCTGGGGATCCGCCGGACCGTGGCCCGCAGCCCCAGGTCGTTGACCAGGTACGGCCCGAGCCCCGGCACGCCGGGCACCGTCGAATGGCTGGTCACCAGGCAGTCGATGTCCGCGGCCGTCAGCCCCGCGCTGTCCAGCGCCAGCGCCGCGGCCCGGGTGGCGAGATCCAGCGCGTCCCGCCGCGCCGCGTCGACCCGGGCGGCCGGACTCGCCTCCCCGGCCACGGTGGGGGAGTGCAACGGCCGAGTCATGTACCGGGTCTCCACACCGCAGTTGCCGATCAACCGCAGCGCCGCCGACAGCCGCGGATGCCCGGCATGCTGCCGCGCGATGTCCTCGACGATCTCCGCGGTACTCACCTTGTACGCCCCGAGCGCCATCTCGGGCCGCGTGGCGAACGCACCCCGAGCGACGTATTCCGGCGGAATTCCCTTTCCACCGGGCATGGTTGAGGCACATGACAAAACGGAGGGCATGGCACTCCTTTGACGAATCCCGCCCCGAACAGGGCTGAGGTGTATGCGGCACCGACCCACCGGCCGCACCGCAGGGATATGGAGGTACGCCGAAGCGACGCCGCCCCGGCATGCCGCATGCATGAATTCATGCGACGAAACGAAACCCGATCAATTCCCTACGCGGGCGCATCGGGCCGATCGGAACGGCCCCCCACAGTGATCACCAACACCGCACACGAACTGAAGATTCGACACACGGAGGCCCCCCGGTCCTCGAGCAGTGCTACCGAGAGCGACAGTAGACCACGCCCGACGCCACCAGCAAGGCCCGATTTCAACGGTTGAGGAATACCGGAAAGCCCCTAGGTACCTGCGATATGCAGGGATCCCCGCCCTCCCCCACCAGCCCACCCGCCCGCCACCCACCACCCAAAGTGACATAACTCAACATCCGTTGAAATCCCAGAAAAGCCCCTCACCCTCAAGCCCGAAGCACGAGACCCCGCCGCCCCATCCGCCCAACCCCCGCAGAATGAAATCCCTTTTGCGCCGACAAAGGACCTCAAAGAACGGTCCCGAACCCCCCACCCCCTCGCAACCGACTCGCACCCCGATCCACCCCCGACATGCGGTAGCTCCACCTCCGCCCCGGCTCCATTCGCCCACCCCCACCCACGAAGGTTCCCCTAAGAGAATCCGCCCCCGGGAAATGACCGCCGCCCGCCCGAATCCCGACCGCAATCCCACCCCGCCCCCGTGACACGGGGTAACCCACCAGAACCCAGCCCCCGGCCAAAGGCGGTGGCGGACCCCACGGCTCCCCACCGGAAGGGCGGGTGAGAAGCCGGGGGGCCGGCGTTCCGGATTGCCGGTGAACCAGGGAGGCTAAGCGGGAGGCGGCGGCGGGGTTCCGTCGAGACCCCCGAAAGCCGCAGGACCGTCAGGGGGCGCGGCCGGTTGACGCAGCCTGCGGAGCAACGGCCGCCGAGTGGAGACGCTCGCGGAGCGGACGAAGTATTCGGCGACCTCCGGGTGGCGGAAGGAGTAGCTGCCGTCCTTCTTCTCCAGGACACCGACGTGGGCGGCGTACTCGAGTGCACAGGGCACGGAGAGGAACGTGTGCCAGTCGAGCATCAGGTGCGGCAGCCAGCGGACGCTGGCCGCCGAAGCCGCGACCAGCGTCAGCCGAAGGGGCAGGTCGAACACTGCGAGAAAGCCGTCCATCTCGGTTGCGCCGCCTAAGCCGGTGGCGAAGAGAGCCATGAACAGGAGGCAGCCCGTCCACAGGAGATCCGCCGCGATGACGTTCCGCGCGCCCGGTTCTTCCTGGAGGAAGTAGCCCCCACCGGCAGGCCGGAGGGTTGACGGCCGCTCCTGGGGAGACGGGGTGCACGCAGCCCGCAGAAGGAAGAAACCGGCCATCACGAACCACACCGCGCTCAAGCCGGGATCCAGGACCACGAACGCCAGGCAGATCACCGCGGGTACGGCCTGCCTGCTGATCAGCGCGCGCTTCGCCCCGCGCCAGGACACGGGGAACGAGGCCGGCACGGGCGGATTCGACACCATGACGTAGGTGAGCAGCGCACAGACCGGCGTCATGATGAAGATGCCGATGCCCGAATGCCCGGCTCCGTACGCGCCCTCGTAGGAGCTGCTGTACGAGTTCGACTCGTCGGACGCGACGATGGTGAAGTGGAGCAGCACGAGCAGGGCGGACAGGCCGGTGAGACCGACCCGGAAGGCCCGGCCGGCCAAGCCGGTTCCCTCCAGGCTCATCAGGTCCCGCCCGGACAGCCGGCGTTGCACGCTCAGCAGCCGCAGCGCATCGGAGATCCACTCCCGGCCGACGGACCTCGTCCACTCGCGGGGGGAGGTCAGGCGGGCCTCCGGTGTGAGCCCCCGCATGAGACGGGCGACCAGCGGCTCCTCCAGCGCTGCCCGGTCAGGCTTCCTCAGCAGACTCATCGGATCGGTCCGGCCGTCGCTGCACAGGGCTTGGGCCGCTGCGGCCATGGGCGGCGAGGCCAGAACGGCCAGCAGCATCCGGACGCGCGGGTCGTCCGGAGCCTGCCGGCACTGCGCGAAGACCGGCTCCCACTTGCTCCGTGCGAGCGGTGCGCGGTGGGCATACCTGGTGAGCTGGACCCAGCCGTCGAGGTCGTCCAGGCCCAGGGGCTGGAGCACGATTCCCACGCTGTCGACGAGCGGGCTGTCGGTGGCTTCCACGGTCTCGGTGAACGGATCGATCCTGCTGGCCAGCACCATCCGTGCGGACAGCGAACCGAGCTGCCGCAGGGCCCAGACGCGCTGCAGGGGCTCCAGGTAGTCGAAGTCGTCCAGCAGCAGCACGATCTTCCCCTGTTCCAGGAGCTCGCTGAGCAGACCGGGCGTGAGGGCCCCCGTCGTGGCGCCGGACTCGGCCTCCATCCTCTCGACCAGCCACCCCACGAACGGTTCGGCCTCAGGTCGCCAGTGCCTCAGTGAGAGAAGGAGGGGCCTGCCTCCTTCCTTTCGAGGGTCCCTGCGCAGCGCCTGGGCCAGCAGGCCGAGAGCGTGCGTCCGCCCGCTCCCGGGATCACCCAGGACGACGAGACGCTGGTGGCCGGCCAGCAGCGAGAAGATCTCGGGCAGCTCCCCGAGGGAACCCGTCAGGTCGACGGGAGCCCGGTCGCTGACGAGATCGGGCGGAGCAGGGCAGAACCTGACCGGGAGCGGGTGGACCGAAAGGGGAGGGGGTGCGACCCGGGTGAGCTCGGCGGCGAACAACAGGGGGTTGGAGAGCACGTCACCCGAGGGCTCCTCCTCAGAAACCGCAGAAGGAGGTCCGGATGCCCCGTCGGGGACGGTCCCCTCGCCGGAGCCATGGGCCTGCACAGCCGCCGCCGCAGCCTTGTGGCGAGCCTGCCACAGGTCGAGGTTGGCTCCCGGGTCACAGGCCCTCACCCAGGCCGAGACCAGCTCCCACTTCGGCATCTCGCGCCCGGTGGTGGCGTCGTGCAGCTTCGTCTTCGACCAGGACACCTCCTTCGAGAGCTCGTCGAGTGACAGCCCGGCGTCCCGCCGCAGCTGGCGCAGGCCGAGGGCCAGCTGCGCCAGCTGCGGGACGGTCTCGTCCACCGCGTTCTCGCGGCGGCCACGTGCCACCGCTACCGCTCCCCGGTGCGGCGACCACGGGCCGGGCGAGCGCCGGAGACGAGCCGCTGCGCCAGCTCGAGGGCGGTCGTGCCCGTCACCGCGATCAGGGCCAAGGCGCTGCCGGCCTCGTACCCCTGTCGCACGAGCGACAGCACGGCGATGATCACGACGACGACAACGATGATCCGTGCACAGATGAGCCGCTGCTCGGTCAGGACGCACTGCAGGGTGCTGGCAGGCATGAAGGTGCTCCTCACGACGGTCCGGAATCGGTTCCCGCAGTTGGCGCTACGGCCCGGCGCCACACGGTGCCGGTGACCCCACGATGAGGTAACGCGCCCCCCAGATCCAGCAGTTGACGTGGCGGCAAGATGTCCTGTCCGTCGGCATTTGCGCTCCACCGAACATTTCCATGTCCGTCCCACCCGCCGCGAACAATTCCCTGCCGGCAGCCGCGCCACACGCCCAGGAACGACATCCGCCCAGCTCAGGAGACCTGTAGTCCGGCTCTGCCATCGAAGATGTTCTGTGACTGCGCGGGAAGCTTCCAAACAATCCAGGCCCCACGCACGATGGTCCTGGCCGCGAACCGCGAACAGCTCCCGCGGCCCCAGGCGCCTGGATGACGGTCCGGAAGCCTCCCGAGAGTCGGTTCGGGTCAGCCGTTGGCGCGGCCCCCACCCCGCCTCCCCCTCTTCGGCCAGTCACCCCACCAGTGACTGGCCGAACCGGCGACCGCCGACCCACCGGGCTTCACCACCCGAGACGTGACCGGGCCGCGGGATGGCAGCAGGCCGTGGATGGGCCGTCCGCTACCGCTGTTCGGCCTCCGCCGGTGCAGAGGGCAGGTTGTGCCACGGGTGTCCGCAGGCGTTCCTGCAGTACATCTCTCTGCGGCGGGTGTCGGCGACGGCGAACACGGAGACGAGCACCCGGAACGCCTTGACGTGCTCGTCGGCGGGCAGGCCGGAGAACCCGTAACGAGGCGGGTCCATGCAGATCATCACCGAGGGGTTCGCGGTGGCTTTCACCCCGGACCGAGCCACGCCGGCCCGTCCGTCCGCAGCTGTGCTGCCCGCCTGCATCACGTAACCGCCGATCTGCTGCAGCACCTCCCGCCGGTCTGCCAGACAGAGACCGGAGAACCAGGCCACCCCGTCGTCCAGACATCGGAGCCCCTGAGCGATCTCGTTGACGATCAACTCGCTCAGTAGAAGGCCGCCCGCACTACTCGTCGCAGACATTCAACAGTCCCGGTCCAGGGCGACGGTCCGCAGTCGGCGCGTCCATGAAGAACGGGTTCTCGCACACCTTCTGTGACCGGTAACGCTCAGCAACACAGGGGTACTCCTGACCGTCACGCCACAGAAAGCTGCCGGAGAACAAGAGGATGGGGCCGACCGGATTCGAACCGGCGTCCTCCCACATGCGGTGAAGGCGCGACAACCGCTGCGCTACGAGCCCCGTCCCATCCGCGAGCCTACAAGCCGCAGCACCCCGCCGCCTCGAATTACTCAAGGGATGACATCCACTCAGCGTGACGGACCCACAGAACGTGCCCCAGAGCCTGAGAACCGACAGCGCCCGGGGCTCCTTCGGCTGTGTCGGCGTCGGCGTACATAATCCGGTCGTGGACCTGAGACCGGAGTTGCTGCCCCCACCCGTGAGTCGGCAACGCCTGGAAGAGCTGTGCCACGAGATCGAGCGGATCGCCGACCTGGTGGCCGCGCACCTCGTGCAAGCGGACGCGGAGGTCGCGGCGTTCAACGCGCTGACGGGGCACGACTACAGCCCCTTCGACTTCGTCGACTACTCCTGCAGCCGGAGCCTGGAGGCCTTCGCCAAGGAGGCCGCCCGCCCCGCCCGACCGCACGTCCCGGACGTCACCCGGGACGAGCTCGTCGAGATCGTCCAGCAGCTGCTGGCAGCCTCCCCGGAGACCGACCGGTTCCTCCGGCTGCTCGAGGCCAACGTGCCGCACCCCCGGATCAGCGACCTCATCTTCCACCCACCGACCGAACTCCACGACGCCTCGCCCGCCCAGATCGTCGAGGAAGCCTTCACCCATCGGCCGATAGCACTCTGAACGTCCCGGCAGTGAGCCGCCGGACACCAAGCACTGAGCAGGCTGGCTGGTCGGCGACCTGCCCCGGAGCGCCGCCGGATAGGGGGAGGTCTCTCCGCCGCCAGAATCTATCTGGATGCCAGAATGAATCAGGGCCGCCGTCGAAATGGCCCGGGTGGCATGATCAGGTCATGCCTTTTGCTGTGGAGTTTTTTGTTGCTCTGGATGATGGGGTCGCTTCGGAGATGGGGCCTCATCATCGGTCTCATGGTTTGCCCGCGTTCATGTGTGCAGGTATGTATCCCGATGATGCGATGAGGGACTGGGAGGTTCTTCTTATTGGAGGTGCAGCCACGAACCCGCGGGTCGTTGTGGCGATGGCGAATGACGGTTTCGAGGTGTTCGAGCTTCCGGGGAGACTGGGTGTCGCCTTGACGCAGGCGGGCAAGGAGCGGCTGGTTGAGACTGCGAGAGCTTGGGTCGGACTTGAGACGATGAAAGACGAGGGGATTTTGGTCGGGGAAGCCGTCGAGATTCTTCACGAGGTAGCCGGTCTTGCCCGCACGGCGGCTGCCCTGCGTCAGTCTCTGTACTGCTGGGCTATCTAGGGACTGATGGACCTCACCTAGCATCGGGGAGACTGCAGCCCCGACCGCGCTACTGTCGGTCGCCCGCGGAGGGGGCTGGTCCTGGAGGCGGAGCGGATCCGCTCAACGGACTGAAGGTCCGAATCCTGGCAGTGGTTGTTCGGTGTTGAGGCGGGTTCCGGCTGGCGTAGGGAGGGGGGATGTGAGTGATGGGTGCCCACGTGAGTGTGTGATGGTAGGGCCGCGGCATACTGGCGTGTCATGGACAGAGGCAGCACGCGACGGTTGACATTGATGGTTGATGGGGAAGTGTTCGAGGTCGCCGAGCGACCTGACGAGTTGGGTACGTACGACTTCACTTGGCTATCAGGACCCGACCCCGGATACGGCTTCACTTCGGTCGTGCAGCCGGCCAGGGCGTTGGGCGAGCTGGAACTGCAGTCGTCAGCGCGGGATTTCTTGAAGCAGGTGGACTCAGCTACCGGACACATTGAATAACCGCTCCCGGCACTTGCCTCCGTAGCCAGCGGGGCCCGCTTGCGGGCCCTTCGGCCTGGAGGCGAAGCCGGAAGGGTGGGGTGGGAGCGAAGCGAACACCCGAACAGGCCGAAGGTCTGGACTCTGTGAAATGGGGTCAGCTTCGAGGGAGCGAAGCGGACTCGGAGTAGGTGCGCAGCGAAGCGCTGGACCCGGCTCGGAGGGCCGGCACTAGCCCGGCGAAGCCGGGCCAGCTCCTGGAGCGAAGCGGAAGGAGTCGGCTGCCGAAGGCAGCTCCGCCGGAGCGAAGCGCAGGCGGTTCTCTTCAGGCTGCTGGAGCGAAGCGGAAGCAGCAGGGCCCCGAAGGGGCCGGGCGCTCCTTCTCGTACCGCTCCAGCTCGCGCGCCGCGGTGGTGTCCGCCGTGATGTTGGCGTCGAGCTTGCGGTACAGCCACCAGGCC